>JARCMB010000120.1 GCA_030248825.1 Pseudanabaenaceae cyanobacterium MP8IB2.15
GAGCTTGACTGTAAGCGAATTGAAAGAAGTATTGCAAGTCTCGCTCATAGGCTCTTTTCGTATTCACACTGCGTTTATCTGCGAGTAAATCATCCAAAATAGAATGTTGCGATCTATGCAAATCGAACTCTGAAATCGATCTCGATCTGGATGGGATAATTTCTGTTGCTAGAATTGGGATAGTTGATTTTGGGATATCCTGAATTAGCTTGGCGCGGAGTCGTTCGGGTGATATGGGATGCTCGATGTTTGCTGACTTTGCGACTTTGGCAATGATTTTGTAAATTGCCGTACCAGTAAGCCGATGACCGTAACTCGATCGATCTAAGGCGAAAAATAAAGGGGAATCTGGATCATGATCGATATTCTCTAACCAGTCTTGGAGGGCGACTGCGGTTTTGGGATGGAGATTAATTTTATCGTTACTTTTGGTGGAAATCTGAAGCAACCGTTGCTCGAAATCAAAATCGCTAAGATTTATCCTAGCGATCTGACCATTTTTAAGTCGATCGTGACAAATCAAATTCAGAATAGCGAAGTCTCTTTTACCGATTAAAGTCGATCGATCGGGTGTTTCTAAAAGAGATTTAAAATCGAAGTCCAAGTTCATTTTAGAGGTTTACTTGTGTCTAATGACGAGCTTCCATATATGCTCGCAGCAGGCTGTTAATCTGAGTTTGATAGCCTCGCCCTTGAGATTTAAACCACTCTAGTACATCATTATCGATCCGCAAAGTTACTTGAGCCTTATTTTTGACTACAGGTAGCCCACGTCTAACCACTGCCTTGGCAAACTGTTCTGGCGTAATTTCAGGACAATCAGAGAAGTCGATTTCTTCGTCAGCCATAGAGTTAATCTTATTCCAATCTGTTTGACAATCCGCTTCAAATTTGCTCAAAATAGGTTTCTTGTTCATATTTGCTCGCCTTCCTTGCTGAAATAATTCGGATACAACCTTCACTTTCTGTATGAACAACCGCAACAACCTGCCCCTGAAGCAAGCCGAAAGTCACGAACCGTTCTTCTCCGTAATCGAATCGATCATCTTCAATAGTTAAAATCGATCTAGTAAAAACATCTGGAATATTCAAGAAATCAATACCATGCTTGCGAATATTAGAACTCCATTTTGACTCATCCCATTCAAACTCCATTCGCTAATTGTAACAACAAATTGTAGTTACAAAATTTAAATCTTGGGTTTGAGAATCTGCTTTAAGGTCTCGGCTGTAAATTCAATATCCCGATCGGTCGTAGCTTTGCCTAGAGTAATCCGAATTGCGCCGAGAGCTTGCGACTCAGTAAATCCCATCGCTAATAAAACTGGACTTGGCAAAATCGCGCCGCTACTACAGGCAGAACCCGCACTAATCGCAATCCCTGCCTGATTCATCGCTCTGACGATCTGGCGACCATTGAGATGGCTGTAACAAAAACTGGCATGATGCGGCAATCTCTGCGCTCCACTCGCACCAATCGGCAGTAAATCTGGAATATCTGCCAACTTTGTAAATAGTCGATCGCGCAACCGACTTAATCGCCTAAATTCCGTCTCCAATTCTCGATCGGCAAGCTGTGCAGCTAGACCAAAACCCGCGATCGAAGCGACAGGCTGAGTCCCCGAACGCATCCCATTTTCTTGACCACCACCCATCAGTAAAGGCACAAGTTCAACTTCGGGACGCACGAACAAAGCTCCTACACCTTGAGGCCCATAAAGTTTATGACTAGAAATCGACAATAGATCGACTGGTAACTTTTGCAGATCTAGAGGTAATCTTCCCACCGTTTGCACCGCATCTGTGTGAAACCAAACACCCGCCTCACGACAGATTTTGCCCAGTTTTTCGATCGGCTGGAGCGTTCCCACCTCATTCTGTCCATAGATAATCGAAACTAGAACGGTATTTGGTTGCAAAGCCTTGACTAAATCTGCTGGCTCGATCGAGCCTTGTTGATTTACTGGTAAGCGCGTTATTTGCCATCCTGCTTGCTCTAATAATTTCACAGACTGTTCGATCGCTGAATGTTCTACTGCCGAAGTAATCATGTGTTGCGGCACTCGATAACGGCGGGCAATACCAAAAATCGCTAAATTATCTGATTCAGTCCCACCTGAAGTAAAAATCACGTTTGTGGCATCGGCATTCAGCAAATCTGCGACCTGCAAACGCGCTCGCTCGATCGACATCGCCGCTCTCTCCCCCCAAGTGTGCAGACTTGAAGGATTGCCCCACTGGGACTGCATTACCTCAGTGATTAAGGCAATTACCTCTGGTCTTGTGGGTGTGGTCGCACCGTGATCGAGATATATCGGCATGGGGGTCGGTTTGTTAAGAAAAATTACGGAATCCTGTTATGATTGAGTTAAGATAGTGATATATAGCTAAAGCCTAAGCTCACTAAGCATTTGCCAGTAAGAATCGCAGTATAAATACTTACGCGCTTTCTGGTAATCACTCGGTAGATTTAATGACTGAATTTAATGATTTGATTATTTGATTAAATATGGCATCCAGAAAATATATGAATAATTATGACACTTCTGGGAATAGTGGTTCTAAACCTGAGCTTTTAGAAGCTATTTTGGAGCCACTTTTAGATGATTTTCGTTACTGGTTCGATCGATCGCAGCAACTATTCGAGACCGAAAGAATGAGTTTCATGTCTGAGGTTGACCAAGCAAACTTGGTTATACGGATTAAAGATGCCCAGCAAGCAGTCAGTGCGACGACGATGTTGTTCAAAGCTACTGGCAAACAAGTAGGCGTAGAGATCGCGGCGATCGCCCCTTGGCATCATCTGTTGATGGAGTGTCAAGCCGTGGCAATGCGGTTTCGTCAAACTACAGCCGATCGAAATCCAGAGTAAATTTAAGCAATACAGGCAATAGACTTGTATTCTTAAATTAAGCTATAAAATCGATTTAATATTAAATTAATTTACTAACAGATTAAACAAAAACCATGTTGCAAATCTTATACATAGTTGCATTTACGGCACTCTCTCTGTTTGCTGTTGTTAACTTGATTAGAAGTATGGTTTCTCTGGCGCAAAATGACGTAAAAAGTCAACGCTACGCCACTCGCCGCGCAACTTCTAGGACAATTCATCCCGAACTGCTCGATGCGTCAGGTAATTTGACCAACGAACCTTTATTAGTGATGCGCTCATTTAGTGTTGATGATGCTCGATCTCGTTTAGATGCGCTGTACGAATCTTCCCCTGGCTCTACTGATATCTAAGTCATGACAAATTGGCAAGCGACAAACTGGCAAAAAATCGGCACGTTTGAAGACATTCTGTATCATAAATCTGATGGCATGGCGAAGGTAACAATTAACCGTCCCCATGTTCGTAATGCGTTTCGTCCGCAGACAATTACCGAGATGCTTCAGGCTTTTACCGATGCGCGGGAAGATACTGAAATTGGTGTGGTGTTGCTAACTGGGGCTGGGCCTGCGGCTGATGGCAAATATGCGTTTTGTGCTGGCGGCGATCAAAAAATTCGCGGTGAAGCGGGTTATATCGCTGAGAATGGTGTGCCTCGGCTGAATGTGCTGGACTTACAACGCCTGATTCGGACAATGCCTCAACCTGTGATTGCTCTGGTGGCTGGTTATGCGATCGGGGGTGGGCATGTTTTGCATGTGGTTTGCGATCTGACGATCGCCGCCGATAATGCGATTTTCGGACAGACTGGCCCGATGGTAGGCAGTTTCGATGGTGGTTTTGGCGCATCTTATCTGGCGCGACTGGTGGGGCAGAAAAAAGCCCGCGAGATCTGGTATCTCTGTCGTCAATACAATGCTGAAGAAGCTCTGGAGATGGGTTTGGTGAATAAAGTCGTGCCGATCGATCGACTAGAAGCTGAAGGGGTGCAATGGGCGCAGGAAATTTTAGATAAAAGCCCTCTGGCGATTCGCTGTCTCAAAGCCGCATTTAATGCTGAATGTGATGGGCAAGCAGGGATTCAGGAGTTAGCTGGTAATGCGACTTTACTGTTTTACATGACCGAAGAAGCCCAAGAAGGTAAACAAGCCTTCCTCGAAAAACGTAAGCCCAATTTCCGCCAATACCCCAATCTTCCCTAACTTCAAGGTAATTTCTGCTCTATAGTGCAAACTTTGCCATAGTTTACTCAAGCATTCATTCCAAACATTTTGGCAAGATCTTTGAAAATCGTCACCAACTCTTTTTAACTCTGAGTAAGACGTTCTTGGTTAATCTATATAGATTTAGGAGATCAAAAAATGACAATTCGTGAAGTTACTGTGGCTAAGTTGTCGCAATTACCAGAGCCACTCTTAAAAGAGGTGAACAATTTTATTGACTTTATGGTTATGAAGCATCAGCTCGAACTTAAGAATAGTGACGAGCCAGTAAGCATTTCCGATCGATGGTTGCGGTGGTTTGAGGCTGTCGATCGATTAGAAATTTCTCCAATCGAACCAGTTAATGAATATGAAGAGGGCTTATTGAGGAAGTATCGGCAACAGGGGTTAGAGTTATGATTTTGTGTGATGCTGGAGTTATGTTGTGTTTAGTCGATCGATCGAGGCAAAGTTCTAATCATCTTCTAATTCCAATAGTTGTCGATCGATCGCTTGTAAACGACTACGAACAATTTCTTCCGACAAAATTCGCTTTCTGAGCGCATCACTCAAAGCTCCTTTTTCTGCCAGTAGTAACCTGCGTCGGATTGCTTCGAGCTTAGTTCGATCGACACTCGAAAACTTATCCTGTTTACGGTTAAACAAGTCGCGCAGAGTCGATTCCGCCCTTGCCACCCGCACCTGATATGACGATCTCATCTCTTCATAAATCGATTTTGGTAATACGCCCACTTTCAGCAGACTATCCAACTCATCCTGTGCTGCCTTGCCTGTGATCAATTCCGCCTGTAAGTCCTCAACTTGCTCGTCAGCTTTAGAGAGTTGCTGTAGCCTTAATCGCTTCACCACCCACGGCAAACTCAAACCCTGCCCAACTAAGGAAAGTAAAACTGCACCAAACACTAGGGCAATCAACTGCTCACGTCCTGGAATTGTTGGAGGTAGGGTCAGAGCCAGAGCCATTGATAGAGAGCCTTTGATATTGCCAAAAAATAAAACGTGCTGCCAAGGTAGAGGGATGGGTCGATCGAACCACCGCACAATTGCCAGAAGTGGATACACAGAGATCGCTCTTCCCATTTGATAAGCCAGAATCGCAAACAGAATTGCGGGGAGAGTTTGCCAAATCGTGATCAGGTCAACTTCTAGACCAATCAGCAAAAAGATAAACGTATTCACGCCAAAGCCCGCATATTCCCAGAAGCTAAACAGCGTGATCCGTGCCGAAGCCGAGACCTGCCCAGACAAACCGATATTGCCCACCATCAACCCAGCGACCACGACAGCCACAACTCCCGAAACATGCAAAAATTGACAAATCTGAAAAGCTCCCAACGCCAATGCCACGGTTAATAAAATGCCACTGAGCGGATCGTCTGATTGTTGAAATAATCCATTACTCAAGTATCCCAATGCCAACCCCACCAATGTCCCGCCTAGGATCACGACCACAAGTTCTTGACCGCCCTGAAGCAGAGTCACTGAGCCTGTATTGTTGAACTGCAAGATTAGTCCGAATAGCACCAGTGCCATGCCATCGTTAAATAAGCTCTCTCCTTCGACAATGGTTGAGAGTCGATGCGGCACAGACACCTCTTTAAACACCGCAATCACGGAAACGGTATCGGTAACTGCCAAAATTGTGCCTAACAATAGAGCAGGAATCCAGCTCAGATCCAGCCCAAATTTGATCGTTAAGGCGGTAACTCCTGCGGCAATCACTACCCCAGGTGCGGCTAACAAGGCGATTGGCTTGAATGTACTGCGGAGCCGACTAATATCGGTATTGATCGCGGCTTCAAATAAGAGAATCGGCAGAAACAGGTTCAAAATTAAAGATGAGTCCAAGCCAACTCGACGGGGTAAGAGCAAAGTCATCACCAAACCCGCTAACACCAACCCTGTAACATAGGAAATCCGAAACCGTCGCGAGAGTAACGCCACTGCTGTCGCCACTAACAGCAACACAATCATCTCGGTTAAAAACAAGGCAAACCGATCTTGCCCCTGACTGGCAAAAGCCGCTATTTGAGTCGATCGAGCCGCAAACCAATCCATCAATCCTCGTCAATTACGCCTAATATCTTGTACTCTAATCTTTGATACTCTGATGCCTTAAAAATACAATATTCTGTCCTCTAACCAACGGAATGTGGGTTCCAACCCTATTTATTAAAATTTTAGAACAATATGCCAGACTCCCAAACAATCAGTGCCGCAGTTGCCCGTCTATACAATACCTATCCCTTCCCGCCAGAGCCATTATTAGATGAGCCACCTCCTGGATATAACTGGCGGTGGAATTGGCAAGCAGCTTACAGCTTTTGTACAGGACAAAAACCTGCTAAAAATAATGTTCGTATTCTTGACGCTGGCTGCGGATCGGGTGTGAGTACAGAATATCTGGTACATCTCAATCCTGAAGCATCAGTTGTTGGTATTGACCTGAGCGAAGGTACGTTGGCGGTAGCAAAAGAACGCTGTCAAAGATCGGGGGCAAAGAGAGTCGAGTTCCATCACCTCAATTTATTTGATGTGGAGCAACTAGAGGGAGAATTCGATCTGATTAACAGTGTGGGAGTGCTGCACCATACTTCCGATCCGATCCGTGGGATTCAGGCCTTAGCGAAAAAGCTTGTACCAGGCGGATTGCTGCATATTTTTGTCTATGGCGAACTGGGGCGATGGGAAATTCAGTTAATGCAAGAAGCGATCTCATTACTCCAAGGCGATCGACGTGGAGATTTCACAGATGGCGTATCAGTGGGCAGACAGATATTTGCAAATTTGCCCGAAGATAATCGCCTACGCAAAAGAGAACAGGATCGCTGGGCTTGGGAAAATCAACGTGATGCTTGTTTTGCTGATATGTATGTGCATCCCCAAGAAATTGATTACAACATCAATACGGTGTTTGAGTTAATTGATGCATCGGGCTTGGAGTTCCTAGGATTTTCCAATCCGCAAGTATGGGATTTGGAGCGATTGATTGGTAAGTCGCCTGAACTAGTTGAACGAGCCAAAAACTTGAACGATCGACAGCGTTATCGTCTCATTGAAGTCTTAGATCCATCTGCAATTACGCACTACGAGTTCTTTTTGGGGCGTAGTCCGATCGTTAAACAAGATTGGCAGGTTGATGCCGATCTGCTGTCAGCAATTCCCGAACCAAGTCCTTGCATTCAGGGCTGGCGAGATAGTCAGAAATTTTTTAACCACGACTATCAAATCGTCAGCATCAGTGATTCGGAATGGAAGTTTCTGCTGGCTTGCGATCGAAATCAGCAAAAAACCGTCGGGCAAATCTTACAATCAGTAGAGGCAAGTTTAGAAGACGTTCGATCGATCCAAAAACAACAACTCATTCTGCTTGCACCTACCCATGTCCAAACGTAAGCGTTCAGACTCGCGCCAAACAAATCAGCAGCCTAGTCCAAAATCCTCATCCAAGCCGTCGCTCCAAGAACACGATGAGTTGTGGCGGCAACGTCAGTGGGTGAAATTGTTTGCCGAAGTCACGCTCAAGATTCGGCAATCGTTACAGTTTAAGGAAATTTTGCGGACGACAGTAACCGAGGTACAACGTCTTTTACAAGCAGATCGGGTGCTCATTTATCAGGTTTTGCCTAATGGTACGGGTAGAGCGATTAGCGAAGCTGTTTTGCCTGAATATCCTCAGATCTTGGATCTAGAGTTTCCTGAGGAAGTTTTTCCTACAGAATATCAGCAACTTTATGCGGGAGGTCGCGTGCGGGCGATTGCTGATGTTCATGCTACGGATGCGGGTTTGTCGGATTGTTTAGTCGAATTTATCAATCAGTTCGATATTAAAGCCAAGCTGATCGTGCCGATTTTACAAGGTCTGAATTCCCACGAATCAGCGACTCAGAATCAATTATGGGGACTGTTGATCGCGCACCATTGCGATCGACCGCACCAGTGGGTAGATTTTGAACTAGAACTGATGCAACAACTAGCCGATCAAATCAGTATTGCCCTTGCTCAAGCGCAATTGTTAGAACATCTAGAAGAGATTGTCGAGGTTCGCACTGCCGAATTACAGGAAGTCAATCGCAGTCTCCAACAGGAAATCATCGATCGAATGCAAGCGGAAGCAGCCCTGCGCCGCAGTGAAGAACAGTTGCGCCTGATCACAAATGCCCTACCAGTTCTAATTGCCTACGTTGATGATCGCCAGTGCTATCGCTTTAACAACAAAGCCTATGAAGATTGGCTGGGAAAGTCTCCAGTTGATATTTACGGCAGCGATCTTCAGTCTGTATGGGGAACGGACTGTTATCAACGGATGCAAACTCATGTGGAGTCAGCTTTGTTGGGGCATATCGTCACTTACGAGAATGAAATCACTCTGAAAGATAGTCTGCCCTGCTGTGTGAATGTTACTTATATTCCCCACCTTGACGATCGAAAAGAAGTAAAAGGTTTCTTTGCCCTCACCAGTGATATCAGCGATCGAAAAGCGATCGAACGGATGAAGGATGAATTTATCGCAGTGGTCAGCCACGAACTCCGAACTCCCTTAACATCGCTCCATAGTGCGCTGAAGATTTTGGCAACAGGACGATTGGGAACCTTATCGATCGATGGTCAGCAAATGCTAGAAATTGCTGATGACAGTACCGAACGGTTAGTGCGTTTGGTGAATAACGTGCTCGATTTACAACGGATCGAGTCTGGCGAAGTCAAAATGGAAAAACAAGTCTGTAATGTCTCAGCATTAATGATTCAAGCGATCGAGGCAATGCAGCCCATGGCACAACAGCATGAGGTAGTTTTGGCGATGAAACCAATCGATATCGAGATTTTGGTAGATTCCGATTACATCGTGCAAGCGTTGACCAACCTCATCAGCAATGCGATCAAATTCTCATCACCCGATCGCACCGTGTGGTTGACAGTGGAAAGTCATAAAAATGCCGAAGTGCTGTTCCAAATTCGCGATCGAGGGCAAGGAATACCATCCGATAAACTCGAAAGTATTTTTGAGCGATTTCAGCAAGTAGATTCATCGGACTCACGGCGAAAAGGAGGGACAGGATTAGGGCTGACAATTTGCCGTAAGATTATCGAACAACATGAGGGTAGAATTTGGGCAGAGAGTACTCTGGGGAAAGGTAGTACTTTTTCCTTTACCCTGCCCCGATTAAATGCTTAATGAAACGCAAAAAGGCGAAAATCCATGCCAGCCAAACGAGTTTTGATTGTTGATGACGAAGAAAGCATTCAAACTGTCGTGCAATTTGGTATTCAGATGGTTGCCGATTGGTCAGTGCTGATAGCCAGTTCGGGGACGCAGGGCATCGCCACGGCTCTGGCAGAAAGACCAGATGTGATTTTGTTGGATGTGATGATGCCAGATATGGACGGCATTGCCACGTTTAAGGCACTCCAGATGCATCCTGAAACAGCAGAGATTCCTGTGATTTTTTTAACCGCCAAAGCTCAAACTTCAGAAAGGCGGCAATTTAACGATCTTGGTGTGAGCGGTGTGATTACCAAGCCCTTTAATTCGCTCGATCTGCCTGACCAAATTACCAAAATGCTCGACTGGTGATCTAACTTTCACATCCTCCCCGACCTAAAAGGTACGGGGATTCCAAGAATCATTTTTTAGAGTTTCTGCTTCGTAGCAAAAGCCCTTTAGACTCATGCTTATCAGGTCTTACATTCGCTCTACAGACATTAGCTGCAAGCCCTGCGGCAAGAATGTTATTGGCGGCATTGACCTGATCTTATTTATAGTGAAATTGAGCAAATACTTCATAGATGAGCATTTGACCTTGAATACAATAAACAAAGTATTAAATTATCATGGCTTACTAAGTTAAATCAGGTATTATTTAGTGGTGGTCATCGTATTGCAATGAATTTACTACAATTTAAGGTGCTTCGCGCTGTGGAGGGTTTAAATGAGTAAACCTAGAAACCCCTATACACAATGCCATATTTAGGCAAATTATCTTTAAGCGAACAGAAAAAATCAAGGCTTAGAATGTACAATTACCGCCATAATGCATGACTACCAAAAATTCAACTATTGAGGTATATCTACAGTCAATATTTAAAATACATTTCGGCTATATGACCTGAAATGTCCACAATATTAACAGACAAGGAGATTACCAAGCTAATAAATGAGCAAAAACTTTTGCCTAGTGATTGGCGATCTAATGCTAATGTTACACAGGAAAAAAGCTCAAATTGCATAACAGTCACAGTAATAGGTGAAAACAATAATATTTTCGTATTAAAACTACGTCAAAATAGAATTAATTCATCTAACTTCTGTTTAACTCTGGGGCTTAAAAAGCCTAATACAAACAAATTATTTATTCTAAGAAGATATGACTCAAAAGAAGAACATACAAATCTAATTGAAAAAGAAAAGTTTCGTGGTTTTCATATTCATATAGCAACAGAAAGATATCAGAATTATGGTGGTGGCGAAGAAGACAAATATGCAGAAGAGACTGATAGATACAGCGATTATGACAAAGCATTAAAATGTTTGTTGGAAGACTGCAACTTTCTAATTACTACAGATCCACAAATGGATTTGTTTGGAGGTTAAATGGAAATTCTTGAAATAGAAAAGCAATTTAATACAAAAATTTGCGAACAAATAGATATAGAGGCGGAAAGTGAA
>JARCMB010000121.1 GCA_030248825.1 Pseudanabaenaceae cyanobacterium MP8IB2.15
AAACAGCACGACGGATGCAGGAGATGGCAGCACTGATGCAACAGACTAACGCTGCTTTCCCAGAGGATCACATCTTGTTGATCAACTCGGCTCATCCGTTGATTCAAAACCTGTTGGATCTAGAACAAGGTTCGATTTTGACCGCGACAGGACAGCGATCTCAATCGGCTGAAACGGGCGACCTAATTTGCAATCATGTTTACGATCTGGCTTTGCTTGCCCAGAAGAGTTTTGATGCCAACAGCATGAAGACATTTCTCGAACGTTCTAACCACTTGCTGACTCGTCTCACAGCACAGAAGTAGGATAAATCACCCCTGCCATCCTGCCCTTGGCAAGGAGAATGGCAAGGGTTGAGTAAACACACTAAATAACTCATGACATCTAAATTAGCCCAGAAAAAAGCGTTGGTCACAGGCGCAAGTAGCGGTATTGGAAAAGAAATAGCTTTGCAACTGTTGCAGGCTGGCGTGGATGTTGCGCTGGTCAGTCGCAGGGCCTCAGACGATCTAGCCGAAAAGCTGTCTTATGGGCTTTTAGCGGATGCCAAAGCCTACCCACTCGACCTAGCCGATCTCAGTCTGGTTGCAGGTAAGATCGGGGAAATCGTGGCGGATTTTGGCGGGATTGATATTCTGATCAACAGCGCAGGTATGGGCTATGTCGGCGAAATTATCGATACTCCTCTAGCCGAGTGGCAACGCACGATCGACCTCAACCTTACTAGTGTGTTTCAATGCATTCAGGCTGTCTTGCCCACAATGCGATCGAATAAAAGTGGCACGATTATTAATGTCGCTTCGATCGCGGCAAAACAGGCATTTCCTGGTTGGGGAGCCTACAGTGCCAGCAAATTTGCTCTGCTGGGGCTAACACAGGCTTTGGCAGCAGAAGAGCGATCGAATGGGATCAAAGTTATGGCGATCTGCCCTGGCTCAGTCGATACTCCCCTGTGGGACACTCTACCGCCTGAAATTTCGGTTAACTTCGATCGAACCGCAATGTTAACGGCTGCCTCTGTAGCTGAATGCATCATGTCCATGCTGATGCTCCCATCTAGCGCAATAGTCACAGATTTCGTGCTGATGCCAAATGCTGGGGTGTTGTAGCTTTTGCGATCATGAGATACTCAGACATGATCCTTGCAAAGTATTTCCAGACTGGATTACCGAACAGATCGACGGGATCGATACTTAAGCAAATGTTTTAGAATTGTATGATAACTTCAAAAATCTATAGGAATCCCAGATGCCATGAGTAGGTGACAATATTCAAATCGGGGTCTTTATCAGCCCACTAGGTGTCTAGCCTAATCCAGTTTTTAACTAACGGTTGAACTGGGCAGCTAGCGAAGAAATCAAAATATTACTTTTTAGTGTTAAACAAACTACTTGGATCAATATGACCATCTCTTTCCATCGCTCAAACGCTATTGACCCCGATCATGAGCCTAAAGATTTAAAGTCTCTCAGAGATATCAAGTCTAAAGAGTTTAAAGAAACTTTAAAGACCCCAATTTCTGAAATCATCCGCGATCGAATTGAAGCCGCAGGCGATCCCTACTTTGCCAATGACTCCATTGCTCACCATTTCAACGATCGAGAACGAGAAGAACTGAAATCAGAGATTGAAGGCAAGCTCCAAAGCCTATTTAGCTCCATGCTGATCGATACTGCCAACGATCACAACACCAACGAGACAGCCCGACGGGTGGCAAAAATGTATGTTGATGAGGTATTCAAGGGACGCTATCACCCAATGCCCAAAGTCACAGACTTCCCCAATGCCAAAGAGTTGGATGAAATTTATACGCTCGGCCCAATTACCGTCCGCTCGGCCTGCTCACACCACTTTGTGCCGATTGTAGGGCAAGCTTGGGTGGGAATTTTGCCGAGCGATCGCGTGATTGGCATTTCAAAATTCAACCGCATTATCGACTGGGTTCTCAGTCGTCCACATATTCAAGAAGAAGCTGCTGTCATGGTTGCTGATATCATTGAGGAGCTGATTAAGCCGAAAGGTTTAGCGTTTGTGATCAAGGCGCAGCATATGTGCATGTCCTGGCGCGGAGTCAAAGAGCCTGACACCAGAATGACTAACTCGATTGTGCGTGGCATGTTTAGAACTGACCCACACATGAAAAAAGAATTTTTCGACCTGATTCGCGGTCATGGTTTCCACGATTAATTAGTGATTAATAATCGGTCGTTAACGTTTGTAATTATTAAATGAAAAACTGGTTACGTTTATTGGATCGTTTGCGATTACGCGCATGGATCGGGTCGGTCGCTCTAGTGGTCTGCCTTTTCTTCTCACTCACTCTGCCTGCTCAGGCCACTTTGAATGACGATCATTATGATGGTAATATTTTTGCCCTCTATGGCGGTAATGGTTCGCTAGTACCGCCTAGAGTCACATTGGCTCAGTCATTACAAAACCTGCATCGTCCCGCCTTGCTGGCGTTTTATGTTGATGATAGTTCTGACTGTAAGCTTTACACCCCATTCCTAAATCAAATTCAGTCGTTCTACAGCCCCGCAATTAACATCATTACGGTTCCTGCCGATGGCTTAAACCTAAAAGCTCAACACACTGCGACAGAAGCAGCCTACTACTACAGAGGCTTTGTGCCCCAGACGGTGTTAATTAGTGCTGAGGGCAAAATTTTATTTGACCAAGAGGGTTTACCTGACCTCGAAGTTTTAGATGCGGCTTTAAAACAGATTCCTGGGCTGAAAGTTAATGTCAACGCCAGACCGCGAGATCTCAATGTCAAGCAAATCAATGAACTAAATCCGTAAGAACTAACTTGAGGATTGCAAACTTTGCCTACTATCGATCGACCGCTCACAGAAATTCAGCAAAGTCTGGAAATTCAAGTAAAAAAGTTGTCGTTGCGAAATATCCAACGGCACATTTTTTTGTGTGCCGATCAGACTAAACCAATATGTTGCCAGAAAGAAGTCGGCTTAAAAGCTTGGGACTACCTTAAACGCCGCATTAAGGAACTCGATCTAGAAACTCAGATATTTCGCACCAAAACCAATTGCCTCAGAGTTTGTGAGCATGGTCCAATTCTGGTGGTTTATCCTGATGCTGTCTGGTATCACTCCGCCACAGAGCCAGTGCTAGAACGTATTCTCCAAGAACATATGATCGGTGGTCAGATCGTCAACGAATTTGCCTTTGTCGTTCCTCCCGATCTTGAGCACAATCCTAATCCCGAAACATAGCAGAGATCGATCGAAAGATCGATCGGCAAAATATGTAGATCGAAATACACACGATCACATTAAGCAGTGATATTAATGCCGCCAGCCAAATATTTATGGAAAAAGCAGCCATGTAGACTAATGTTCCAAGTCCAAAGAGTAGGCTGCATCCAATTAAAGGTAATTTTTCGATCACTCAGGTTTAGGTAGCGGCGGTAACACGTTTGCCAAGTGATGCAGCGCGGCGTTTAGCGGTTTCATTATCAGGGGCGATTTCTAGTACTTTGGTGTAAGCGTCGATCGCTTGGGGGATGAGTTTCTTTTTTTCGTAAGCATGACCGAGATTATTCAAGGCGAACACATAATTTGGCTGGAGTTCGTAGGCTTCTTTATAGTTCTTGATTGCCAGATCGTACTGTTGCTGAGCAAAGTAAGCAAATCCGATTGCATTGTAGACTTCTGCCATATTCTCGCCACCAGCTTTGATCGCTTTTTGAAATTCGGCGATCGCTTTGACGTAAAGCTTCTTGCGTAAGAAAACGCTACCGAGTTCATAGTGCTCACTTGGCTCACCTTTTTCCTTTTGCAGTTTAGGCTGAAGCTCAGTAATCACCGCTTCCATATTGCGATTTTTGAGCACCTGCTGCGCAATTAGCCAGCCGATAACTCCCAGAATTGTCACCAGAGTTGAGAGATAGGCGATCGCCAACAAACCATCCATGAATATTTATGCCCGTGTAACTACCTCACCAT
Organism: Pseudanabaenaceae cyanobacterium MP8IB2.15; assembly: GCA_030248825.1. Taxonomy (GTDB): domain Bacteria; phylum Cyanobacteriota; class Cyanobacteriia; order Pseudanabaenales; family Pseudanabaenaceae; genus JARCMB01. The sequence goes on from JARCMB010000121.1 coordinate 3,966, forward strand.
TTTACGGCTTGGTCTGCTCTACCAACATGTTGCAAATAAATGTGCACTGCTCGATCGAATCATCCAAGTTTTAGATGCATATACAGCAATCGATCGAGCCAATGTTTAGGAATGTTGCGTTTTGTCCACCTAGTTTTGTTCACAAGGCTGACACTAGTCATATCTCTTAGGATCTTTTTTATCTTTCTTGCCTTCAGAACCTTTCTCACTTGGATCTTTTTTAGGCTTTTTGGTTTCTTTGTTGCTCTTTTGCTCTTTTGCCATTGTTTTTCTCCTATTCTTTCGTCAATATGGTTGAGATTGCTTTAGTTTCGATCACTAATAGACAAATCATACCTCAAAATAAATTGACTATTGATTACGGCAAAACCAGCAGATCGTATAAATTTGTCACAAATAACCAATAGCCTCTCTTCATAAGTGTCTTGGATAGGGAAGTACGGATTACCGAACCAATGACAATTTGCCAAATTATGAATTTCCTATTAAGGTTTCTTCAAGAGCTTAAATTTAAAGAAGCTAGCTGTCAGTAAAAATTAGTCTCTCATATCCATCTAAGTCTAACCATTCCAATCACCTTGATTCGCTATTCAGGAGGTTCGTAATGAGGATTGCCCAGATTATTCAAATTAGTCATTTGTGGGAAAAAGTTCCACTACCAGAATCCAACTGCCAAACAACGGCGTTACAGAAGGCGGCACAGAATTTAGCCACAGGTTTGCTCACAAAAGAGCTTTAGATCGAATAGGGTACTAAAAGTAAGATATACCCAAAGATAGACCCAGTTCGGATTTTAGTGAGGATATGATCACGCTTATCTCTCTCATTCAGGAGAAAGGGCAAGAACTAGAATTTGGAGGTAAATATTATGCTTAGTCTGAATAGACAGTCGATCGCATTAATTTCAGATCATGCCGATCCTGCTGCGGTAATTGGATTAGAAGAAGCAGGAGGACAGAATGTTTATGTGCGTCATGTGGGAGAGAATCTCGCCGCTTTAGGTTGGCAAGTAGATATGTTTACGCGCAAGGTCAACCCAAATGACGAAACTATTGTGCAACATTCACCCCATTGCCGTACGATTCGCCTCAATGCTGGCCCAGAGTCATTTGTGCCCAGAGATCAACTGTTCGATCACATGCCTGAGTTTGTCAATTCATTCCAAACGTTCCAATCTAAAAACGGGATCAGCTATCCATTAGTTCATACTAATTACTGGCTCTCAGCTTGGGCGGGATTGCAGTTACAAAAAACAAGTGGCATCCAATTGGTTCACACATATCACTCACTGGGTGCGGTGAAGTATCAGTCTGTGGAGCTTCCTGCGATTGCTGCTACTCGTCAGTCGATCGAACGGCAAATCTTGGAACAAGCTGAATGTGTAGTTGCTACTAGCCCTCAAGAGGAACAATCTCTTCGATCGCTTGTCTCATCTTCTGGTCGAATTGAGGTGATCCCCTGTGGCACAGATACCACTAACTTCTGCCTTACATCTAAACCTGAAGCTAGGGCTAAGTTGGGATTAAGCTTAGATGAAAAAATTGTGCTGTATGTTGGTAGATTCGATCCGCGTAAAGGGATTGAAACGGCAGTACGAGCGTGTGCTTTGTTAAGAGCAAGAGGAGTGGAGAATTTTAGACTTCTGATTGTCGGTGGTAGTTCACCTGGGATGACGGATGGGATTGAACGAGATCGAATCGAGCAGATTGTCAATCAAGCAGGAATGAGAGAGCAGACGACTTTTGTCGGTAGAATTGGACATGATGCCTTGCCACTCTATTACACCGCTGCCGATGTTTGCGTGATTCCCAGTCACTATGAGCCGTTTGGATTGGTGGCGATCGAAGCAATGGCTTGTGGCACACCTGTAGTGGCTTCTGATGTTGGAGGTTTAAAGTTCACCGTGATTCCTGATGAGACGGGGCTATTGGTTCCACCGCAAGATGTTGAGGCATTTGCGAATGGGATCGATCGAATTATCTCTGATGATGTGTGGGCAAGAAAGATGAGAAGGCAAGCATCAGAAAATGTCACACAGCGATTTAGTTGGACTGGCGTGGCAATTCAATTGAGCGAACTCTATCGTCATATCCTTGCCAAATCGATTATGCATGAACAACCTTGGAGCTTTAGAACATCCAAACATAGCGATGTTGCAATTATGGCAAAGTCAAGAGTACCTTTAGTAAAAGCCAATAAATAAAATTATTCGCATTATTTGTTGTTCGATCGAGAAGCGATCGAACAACAAAAACTGATGCCAATATCCTCTCCTATTTTCGGCGCACCGATCTCACAGTTATGGAAAGACTGCGATAGACTAGGGTAGCTAGTAGATCCCTTTGACACATGACTCTGTTTACGTTGCGATCGGTTAAGAAAGATTTTGGCATCAAGGAACTCCTGAAAGATGCTGCCTTCAGCCTAGATGAAGGCGATAAGGTGGGGTTAATTGGCACAAATGGCTCTGGCAAATCGACCTTGCTGAAGATGATCGCGGGGTTAGAGTCGATCGATAGTGGGGAAATTTGGGTGAATTCGGGCGCAAAGATTGTTTACTTGCCGCAGCAGCCTGACTTAGACGAAAATCTCACAGTTTTAGAGCAAGTATTTGCCGATAGTGGCGACCAGATGGCCTTAGTGCGCGAGTATGAAGAGATCTCCAATCTCATGGCTCACGGGCATGGTGATCCCGACCAACTGATGGCGCGATTGTCTAGCGTCTCGCAACGGATGGAATCAACCGATGCTTGGGAAGTCGAAACCAACGCCAAAATCATTTTGACCAAACTGGGAATCGAGGATTTTGAAGCTAAGATTGGCGACTTGTCGGGGGGATATCGTAAACGGATTGCCCTAGCGGCAGCTCTGTTATCTGAACCCGATGTGTTGTTGATGGATGAGCCGACTAACCACCTCGATGCCTTGTCGGTAGAATGGTTACAGAGTTATTTGAACCGCTATCGTGGGGCATTGTTGCTAATTACCCACGATCGATACTTTTTGGATCGTGTCACCAATCGGATTCTGGAAATCGATCGAGGCGACCTCTATAACTATACTGGCAACTACGCTTACTACCTAGGGAAAAAAGCCGAAGCTGAAGAATCTGCCGCCAGTACTCAACGCAAACACTCAGGCGTATTACGCCGCGAATTAGAATGGTTGAAAAAGGGGCCAAAAGCTCGTAGCACGAAGCAAAAAGCGCGGATCGATCGAGTCCATGCCATGCAAGCCCAAGACTTTAAGCAATCTAATGGCAAAGTTGATGTCACCACGGTCGGTCGTCGGATTGGTAAAAAAGTAATCGAACTCACCGATATCTGTAAAGGCTATGGCGATCGAACTCTGATTAAAGATTTCTCATACATCTTTGGGCCCGAAGATCGAGTTGGGATCATTGGCAGCAACGGTTCGGGCAAATCGACCCTAATGGATATGATTACGGGCAGAATCCAACCTGATACTGGGCTGGTGGATATCGGCTCGACAATTCACATTGGCTATTTCGACCAGCACTCGGAAGATGTGGCGATGAATGAAAATCTGCGCGTGATCGAATATCTCAAAAACATCGCTGAACTAATCGAAACCAATGATGGCACTGTGATTACTGCTTCCCAAATGCTGGAGCGATTTCTGTTTCCACCGATTCAGCAATATGCGCCAATTCATCTACTTTCGGGTGGTGAAAAGCGGCGTTTATTCCTGCTAAACGTGCTGATGAGCAAACCCAATGTCCTGATTTTAGATGAGCCGACTAACGATTTGGATGTCCAAACTTTAGCTGTATTGGAAGACTATTTAGAAGACTTTAATGGCTGTGTGATTGCCGTATCTCACGATCGATATTTCCTCGATCGAACTGTGGATAAGATCTTTGCTCTAGAGTCTGGAGGCAATCTCCGCCAATATCCTGGCAACTATTCTGTGTATTTAGATTATCGCAAAGCCGATGAAGAGGCCGCAAAAAAAGGAGAATCTGCGACAAGTGCGACAACAGCCCCAACCTCTAATCAGTTTGTGAGTAAGATCCAAGATCCAAATCCAATCTCAAAGGCAAAGACCCCAGCTTCAAAAAAGCTCTCTTTTAAGGAGAAAAGAGAATATGAGACATTAGAAACTCAGATTCCGCAAATGGAAGCAGAGAAAGCCCAAATTGAGAAAACCCTCTATCATAATCCTCCTAGTGGATTTAGTGAGGTCAAAAAGCTGTCAGATCGTTTAGCAGAATTAAATCAGTCGATCGAATCTTCTACTGCTAGATGGTTAGAACTCGCCGATCGGATGGGCTAGATCGATGGTTGCCAACGATAGACGCGCAGGTTAACCTTCCCTTCAGGATTAAATTCGATCCCCTCTTGTTCGAGGATCGATCTCTGCAAGTAGTCTGCGCCACGCCGCAGAGGCGAGTAAGAAATCTCACCTTTGGCATTGATCACCCGATGCCAAGGAATATCTGAGGTTGGAAGATCGACTTGAAACAAGGCGTAACCAACTAGCCGCGCTTTGCCTGCCAAGTTTGCTAACTCCGCCACCTGTCCATAAGTTGCGACCTGCCCTAGCGGAATCTGTTTCACGACCTCATAGATCTTGTCATA
>JARCMB010000497.1 GCA_030248825.1 Pseudanabaenaceae cyanobacterium MP8IB2.15
GCTCAGCACAGACAGCCTCTCTGCCTGACGAACAAAGATTTGGCGCATTTATACTGAAGTGTTGGAGTGGGAGATCGCAACCTCAATCGTCGAAAATCAGGATAAGATTCCAAAGTTGCGTTAGGAAGCGATAATCGAAACCCTTGAGCTATTTATGGTTGGAGTATGAATGCAGTCGAAATCGAAGAAGCTGTTTCTAAGCTTGCCGAAGCACCCTTTGACTCGGAGGCTTTCCCCTTTGCCTTCATCGAAGCCTTTGGCAACAAGCCGAGACCCTCAAACGGCTCCAAAGCAAAAGCAGTAGCTCACGATGGCGTACTCCAGCGCAACAATATCCACTTAAAGGTTTGCCCAGAAGGTGAGGCGACTAATCTGCGCCGAAGACATCCTGCTAGCGCGGGAAGCACATTTCCCCGCATCGATCGCCGATCTCTACGCTCCTGATAAGATGCCCGAAAATTTGCGCCAAGCCCACAATCGCAACGACGAATCGATCGAACGTATCTACATCGGTCGCTGCTTCAAAAACAACACCGAACGCCTCGAAAAACTGTTTGAGCTTTACACTAAGATGAAAGCATAGGTTTAAAATTCAGATTAACTCCTTAGCGCAAAGCAATCCAATGCTAACCCTAGACCAACTTATTTCAGAAGCAACTGCATTACCCGATGCGACCAAAGCTATTCTTATTGACAAAATTTTGGAAAGCATGACAAGGCAAATCGATCGAGATATCTCGATCGAAGGAGTGAAGAAAGCTCAAGAACGCATGCCGAAATTGAAAGTGGCACAGTCCAAACCATTTCGGGAGATTCTGACTCCCTCCACGATACCCCCAAAGCCCAAGTCCTCGAAGATTTTCGCCAAGCTTGGCACGAAGCCATTACTGAACAGGGTATCCCCATCGCTCAACTGTGGAAAGAGCTAGAGAATGGATAACCCCAGCGTCACCGTTATTGCCTTGCCTACGTTTACCCGCAATATTCGGACACTGATCAAAAAATACCGCAACATTCTCAACGATATTCAACCGATTGTCTCACAGCTAGAAAATGGTGAAATCCTTGGAGATCGAGTCATAGGTGTAGGCTATCCGATCTTTAAACTCCGAATCAAAAACAGTGATAATCAAAAGGGAAAAAGTGGTGGTTATCGGCTTATTTACTATCTCAAAACAAACGATAAAATTTTATTGCTGACGCTTTACAACAAATCCGAACAAGATGATGTCATGGCTGGAGACTTACAAGACATCATCGAAGAATACGAACGCAGCAATCCTGAGAGATGAGGGCAAGCTTCTCCAAGTGGCGAGAGAAACAGGAAAGCTAAGTTAGAATAATGGTTGTTACTAACAGGGTCTAACGATGAGTCCCCAAGTTGAACAAGTTTTGCAGCAGATCGATCTGCTAACCCCTGCCGAGCAAGCTCAAGTGCTCCGCCATCTATCTCACACCGCCAAAAGTGCATCTACCATAGAGAAAACTCCCGACGTGGTTGGTGGAGATGCTTGCATTCGGGGTACTCGCATCCCCGTTTGGGATCTAGTAGAGTATCGCCAGTTGGGAGCCAGTACTAGCAAAATTCTGGAAGCTTATCCCCAATTGACAGAGCTAGATCTACAAGCCGCTTGGGACTACCATCACAGCTTCCCTGAAGAAATTGCAGTGTCGATCGCTGCCAACGAGGCAACTTAAAGTACTGAAATCATTTCTCCTCGATTTCTGGCTGCCAAGAGTATGAATTACAATTTTACCTGAACAGGTTTGCCTAGAAAGTTTCAGTATAATCACCTTAGTATTGGGTAGTTATGCAGAAACATACCGTATAATCCATAGTTCCACAAGACGGCAATGAAAGTCTATCTGTGAGGGCTTTGCGGAAGTTATCTCATGATAGCAAAAGAGATTGGCGTTATCGCGCCGTCTGTAGAACATGTGCGTTGAAGCCGACCGTATTCAGGTTCTCAGCAATAGACATATAATACGGCGGCTAAACTTAGTGCCGTTAGCACGAGTTTTTACCTTATGCAGTCACTCTTTTAGGAGCATCCCAAAGGTACTTTCGTTGTAGTTCTAAAGAAGATAGCGAGTAAAAAATGGCAAAAATCTCCTATGTAGACCGGGTAAAGATAGATAATTTCTTAACTCCACCAGTTATTGAATCAGGTTTTGTCCTGAACTTCACGAATGATAGTTTTGAAAGGTTTATAGCCACTGCCACTGGAATCAATATTTATGAAGTCGGAAAATATGATGACAATGGGGCTTCTAAAGCAAATCGTCTACGCTCATTTTTTGATAAAGAGCCTGAGCGTATAGTAGGGAAGGTGTTGCTGGATTTAGCAAAATACCAAAAGACTTTAGATCCTAGGTATCATTCTCCAGAAACAAAACCTGATGAAATTGTGGAAATAGCTAATAAGCTGATACAAGGTCAGGGCTGTTTCATTCTAAATTTCATATTTTGCGGATCTACAAGAATGCGCCATTTCAGACTTCAGGAAATTTAGCATCTGATGGTTGAAACCAACTA
>JARCMB010000498.1 GCA_030248825.1 Pseudanabaenaceae cyanobacterium MP8IB2.15
ATCCCTATATGCATGATCGGGTTGGCATCTTGGGTGGCGTTGAGGCTTTCACCAGCTAACCCAATTAAACAAAATACTCCAACCGCAAGGCGGCTAGTGAATTTGCTAGCTAGCAGTCTGACGTTTTTTTTCATGGTTAATCTCACTCCACACAGGTCGCGTCTCAGGTTAGCATTTTGTCACTAATCGTTAATATTCTACTAAACTCAGCGTACTGACGTAAACCATAGCAGATTACTCGCAAATAATCTTCCAAAAGGTTTGGGAAAGTAGCTGTGATGGTTTAGCTTTCCTTTACGTCTTTGGCGAATTTGGCTTTGATCGACTTGACTAAGACTGGGATTGCAAACCAACCGACAACAGCGACCAGCGCGAAGATGCCGAATTGCAGGACATACTCTACAAGTTTGTCTAAAGGGATAAAACTGCCAGCAAAATAGGCGAGGCTGGTCATAATTGTGCCCCAAGCAATCGCGCCCATGGCATTAAAAAATAGAAAGCGGGGATATGGCATCCCAGTTAACCCCGCCATCGGCCCCGCAAACACTCGCAATAGGGCGATAAAACGACCAAAAAACACAGCTCGATCGGCATTGCCACTAAACTTATCCCTAGCTTTGACGATTTCATCGGGAGGGAGGCGAAAAAACTTACCGACATTTTCTAACACCGCCATGCCGCCCCATCGACCCACCCAGTAGCCGCAGCTATCGCCGATAATTGCACCAGAAACCGCACTGAGTAGGACTAGCGCATAACTCAACTCACCGCTACCAGCCAAAAAACCACCCACCAGAGTAATAGTTTCTCCAGGAAGAGGGATGCCAGCATTTTCCAGCATGATGCCAAAGAAAATTACCAGATAGCCATACTGATGCGCCAAGGTCTGGATGGTTTCAAGCGATATGAGTTCGGGTGACATTCAATAGTTGCCTGTAAGAGGTATTTGTGAATTATTACTTTTTGTATCTTATGTTATTACGGTTAGCGTGTGGTTAAGAACTAGACTTAAGCAGATTGTCGGAAATGGTACGATCGAACTACCTTGCAGATTGACATTCGATCGATAAATTATGAGTTCTAAATTCCTCAATCATCTCAACCCCTCACAACAAAAGGCTGCCAGCCATACTAAAGGCCCGTTACTAGTTGTCGCAGGGGCAGGTTCAGGCAAAACCCGCACACTCACCTATCGGATTGTGAACTTGCTGTTAAATCATGCGGTTGAGCCTGATGAGATTATGGCGGTGACTTTTACGAATAAAGCTGCCAAAGAGATGGGCGAACGCATCTTTAACTTATTGGCTCAGGAAATTTCGATCGAAGACTATGGCAAGGTGTTTACCGAGCTAACAGAATCCGAGCAAAAGAAATTACGATCGAGGATTTACCGCAAATACACCAAAGCCTATGCTAGAGCAGGTGAAGCGGATGGTTTATGGATTGGCACGTTTCACAATATCTGTGCGCGAATTTTGCGCTATGACATCGATAAATTCACTTCGCCTCAAGGTTATAAGTGGCATAAGAACTTCTCAATTTTTGATGAGTCTGATGCCCAATCTTTGGTCAAGGATATTGTGGTCAAAAGATTGAATTTGGATGAGAAGAAATTCGATCCGAAATCAGTCAGGTTTGCGATTAGTAATGCCAAAAATCGCGGCTGGACTCCTGCTCAATTAGAGATTAACGAGCCAGGATTCCGTAGTCGGACGATCGCTAATGTCTATGAGATGTATCAAGCCCAACTTGCCGCGAATAATGCTTTGGACTTCGATGACCTGATCTTCATGCCCGTACAGCTATTTCAGCAAAATCCCGACGTGCTGAACTACTGGCATCAAAGGTTTAAACACGTTTTGGTGGATGAATACCAAGATACAAATCGCACCCAATACGACTTGATTCGCTTATTGGTAACGAATGACAAAAAAGTGGATGAATGGATCGATCGATCTGTGTTTGTTGTAGGTGATGCTGACCAGTCGATCTACAGCTTTCGCCTAGCGGATTTCACGATTTTGATGGAGTTTCAAGATACCTTTGGCGATCGATTACCAGATCACCTCACTAGCACCATGATCAAGCTAGAAGAGAACTATCGATCGGTGGCAAACATTCTCGAAGTTGCGAATCATTTAATCGATCACAACACGCAACGGATTGATAAGATTTTACGGGCGACGCGGCATGATGGCGATCCGATCCAAATCTATAGAGCTAGAGATGAGAATGATGAATCCCAGTATGTGGTCGATCGAATCCGCGATGTTCAGGTAAAAATCCCGTCTAGTCATCTCGGACACTTCGCCATTCTCTATCGCACTAATGCTCAATCTCGCCCATTTGAAGAAATGCTGGTGCGATGGAATATCCTATATAAAGTTGTAGGTGGGTTGAGATTTTACGATCGAAAAGAAATTAAAGATATGCTGGGATATCTGCGATTACTCTCAAACCCCTCTGATACCGTGAGTTTGCTGAGAGTTATCAACACACCTCGGCGTGGAATTGGCAATGCTACGGTCGATCGAATCATGCAGGCTGCCCAAGAACTCCAAGTGCCGATGTGGGAATTATTGAGTGATGATACTTCAGTTAAAACCCTCGCAGGTCGTTCAGCTAATGCGGTGTTGGCTTTTACTGATTTAATTAAGAGATCGCTCGATCGAGTCGATCATCTCACTGCTCCAGAGATGATCCAATATATCCTCAAAGAATCAGGCTATGTCACCGAGCTTCAAACTCAGGGCACAGATGAAGCTAGCGATCGAATCGCCAACCTCAACGAACTTTTCAACGCCGCCGTACAATTTGCTGAAGAGAACGAAAACAACTCGCTCGATGCCTTCTTAGCTAATGCGGCTCTGGCTTCTAGCTTGGACGAATCACCTGATGATGTTCAAAAGATCACGCTAATGACTCTACACGCTGCCAAAGGATTGGAATTCCCCGTAGTATTCTTGGTGGGACTGGAGCAGGGACTATTTCCCAGTTACCGCTCCCTTAACGATCCGATGTCATTGGAAGAAGAACGTCGCCTCATGTATGTTGGGATTACCCGCGCCCAAGAGCAACTATTTATCAGTCACGCAAAGGAACGACGACTCTACGGTAACCGCGAACCCGCCTCGCCCTCCCAATTCCTCTCTGAACTGCCCAAGAAATTTCTCGCAGGAAATATCGCCAAACTGCCAACCTATAAACGGATTGGTGAAGTCAATACGACTCAAAGCTTGTCTAAGAAGGGCGTAAAGCTGGCAGAGGAACCAGGCAAACGAGAGAATTGGGAAGTGGGCGATCGAGTAATACACAGAAATCATGGCGAAGGCACAATCGCTAACCTCCTAGGCACAGGTGATAAGATGTTCTTAGCGATTAGTTTCTCTGGCATGGGCAAAAAAATCATCGACCCCAAACTCGACCCGATTCAGCGAATAGACTGATAACTTCCTAGCTCATTTACTCTTACTGGTGAGAGCCATAATGCTAAACTACCACCCACTTCTAAATCTTCCGTCTTCCATAGAACTTCCTGACTCAGACGATACCCCTGTGGATAACGAACTTCAAAATGATGTCCCTAATTTACTCAGAGCAATTCTAGGACTAGTATGGCAAGATCGCCAAGATTGGTTCTTTGGTGTGGATATGGGAATTTATCATACGACTGGAGCTAATCCCAGAATCCCAATTATCCCAGATGGCTTTCTCAGCTTGGGTGTAGAGCGGCACAAAAGTTCGAGAGGTCGATCTAGCTATGTGATGTGGGAAGAGGAATATATTGCTCCGATTTTGGTCTTAGAAGCTGTATCTCAAACTTATGGGAATGAATATGACGAAAAGATGGAAAAGTACGCCAATCTGGGAGTCCTGTATTACGCGATCTACAATCCCGATCATTGGCGAAGAGATAAACACGAACCTTTTGAGGTATACCGCTTAGTTGACCGAAATTATCTGCTGCAATCAGGTGAACCGTTTTGGCTACCTGAGATTGGATTGGGAATTGGCAGGGATTTTGGTTCCTTTGTGGGTTGGGAACGAGAATGGCTGTATTGGTTCGATCGATCTGGAAGTCGCATCTCCACTTCCGAAGAGTTAGCAAAGCAAGCAAAGCAATCCCAACAATCTGCCCAAAAAGAGATCGATCGGCTCACCGCAAAACTAATAGAGTTAGGA
>JARCMB010000122.1 GCA_030248825.1 Pseudanabaenaceae cyanobacterium MP8IB2.15
TAACTACCCAATTATTACTTGCCAACGGTCACCCATCAACCGACAATTAAGCTTGTGAGTCTCAAAGGACACAGATTTAATTTAAAAAATTCTTATGAAAAATGTATTGGCGATTATTTTGGGTGGCGGGCAAGGTTCTCGTCTCTATCCACTTACCAAACGACGCGCTAAGCCAGCAGTGCCTCTAGCAGGTAAGTATCGCCTAATCGATATTCCCGTGAGTAATTGCATTAACTCTCACATCGAAAAGATCTATGTCCTGACTCAGTTTAATTCCACATCGCTCAATCGACACATTAATCAGACTTATCGCCCAGCCTCCTACTCCGAAGGTTTCATCGATATTCTTGCCGCCCAACAAACCCCCGATAGTCCTGACTGGTTTCAAGGGACAGCCGATGCCGTGCGTCAATATCTCTGGCTGCTGGATTCTTGGGACGTTAACGAGTACCTGATTCTGTCTGGCGATCAACTTTACCGCATGGATTATTCAAAATTTGTCGAACGTCACCGCAGTTCAAATGCTGATATTACCGTGTCTGTGTTGCCTATGGATAAACGCCGTGCTTCTAGTTTCGGTGTGCTGAAAATTGACGAATCGGGCAAAATTACCGACTTTAAGGAAAAGCCCACAGGTTCAGATCTAGACTCGATGCAGGTCGATACTACAACCCTAGGACTAGATGCCGATACCGCAAGACGTAACCCCTACATCGCCTCAATGGGGATCTATGTGTTTAAAAAAGAAGCCATGATCGCCTTGCTCAACGGGCGTAAAGACTTTACTGACTTCGGTAAAGAAATTATTCCTTCTTCACTTAGTGATTACAACGTCCAGGCATTTCTGTTTTCGGACTACTGGGAAGATATTGGCACGATCGAATCTTTCTATCATGCTAACCTCGAACTCACTCGCTATCCCGAGCCACCTTTCAGCCTCTATCAAGCCGATGCCCCGATTTTTACCCGTCCCCGCTATCTGCCACCCAGTAAAGTGCTAGATTGTCAGATTAAAGACTCGATTATTAGTGATGGGTGCGTGCTAGAAGGCGCAACGATCACTCACTGCGTCCTCGGTTTACGGCAGCATATCGGTTCAGGCTGCGTGCTAGAAGACTCGTTGTTGATGGGATGTGACTTTTACCAATCTCCTACTGAGTATGCAGAAGATGTTAAAGCTGGCATCGTGCCCCTAGGCATTGGCAAAAATACGGTGATTCGCCGCGCCATCATTGACAAAAATGTGCGGATCGGCAATAACGTCCACATTATCAACAAGGGCAATGTTCAAGATGTCAACCATGAAGACAAGGGCTACTGTATTTGCGGCGGCATCGTGGTAATTGTCAAGGGAGCGATAATTCCAGACAATACTGTGATCTAGATTGCAGGATCCGATCTCGGACGGACTACTGGTGATGGTTATTTGGAATGTAATTCGTTATCAAGACTAGAATAGGATCGATCGCTAACCATAATATTGAGTTAGGAAAGCCATGTTCCAGATCGAACAACAAGTCCATTCAGATACGACAGTTAAGCCATTAGTAAAATCATCGGCAAAATCATTAGCGAAATCATCCCTGCCGACGATGTACGATCTACCCAGCGAAGATCCTGAGGAGCCTGGCTTGCCTGACGAATACCACTACGACCAACCGCCATTACTCAGTCATACTTTTCGCCCACCCAACTATGCGCCAGAGCGGGTGTTTCACGTTGGCGACATGAACCTTTACTATGATGTCGAGCATCCTCTGTGGCATAAACGCCCTGATTGGTTTGGCGTGGTGGGAGTCCCAAGGTTCTACGATCGCACCCAGTTACGACTGAGTTATGTGATGTGGCAAGAAGAAGTCAGTCCATTTGTGATTGTCGAATTACTCTCGCCTGGCACCGAAAAAGACGATCTCGGCGAAACAGAAAGCTCGATCGAAGCACCTCCTACTAAGTGGGAAGTCTACGAACAGATTCTGCAAGTGCCTTACTACGTCACATTCAGCCGTTATACAGATAAACTTCAAGTGTTTGCCTTGCAAGACGGTCGTTATCGGGAATTAGACCTAATCGAATCAAGAGTGTGGATGCCTGAGATTCAACTTGGGATCGGCTTATGGCAAGGAGAGCATCACGGCAGAGATCGCCTTTGGCTGAGATGGTTTGATATTGAAGGTAATTGGGTTCCGACCGAAGCCGAAGCTGCCCAGCAACGTGCTGATATGGCCCAGCAACGCGCTGATATGGCTCAACAACGCGCTGATATGGCTCAGCAACAAGCCGAAGCTGCCCAACAACAAGCCGAAACCGAAAGACAAAGGGCTGAAACCGAAAGACAAAGGGCTGAAAGTTTAGCTCAACGACTCAGAGAACTTGGGGTTGAGCTATAAATATCTAGAATCGCGATCGCCTTGCCGAATATTTCACTCAGTAACTTAAGTATTTACTGGCTATAGTCTTTCTAGATGTAACCTTAATAAAGTAATATTAAACACATAAAGAATGCTAAAGGATAAATTCAATTTTATGAGCAGTGAGCCAGGGCGCGTTGTTTTAATTGGCGTAGCAGGAGATTCTGGATGCGGTAAATCCACCTTTCTGGGTCGCTTGAAAGATCTGTTTGGGGAAGAGTTTATGACCGTAATCTGCCTAGATGATTACCATAGTCTCGATCGAAAACAACGTAAGCAAACAGGCATTACTGCTCTAGATCCTCGTGCCAATAATTTTGACCTGATGTACGAACAGGTTAAAACATTGAAATCAGGCAAGTCGATCATGAAGCCAATTTACAATCATGAAACTGGTGAACTCGACCCACCTGAATTAGTTGAGCCAAATCATGTGATCGTAATTGAGGGCTTGCACCCACTCTACGACGAAAGAGTAAGATCTCTGCTTGATTTCAGCGTTTACCTCGACTTAAGTGATGAAGTCAAAGTTGCTTGGAAGATCCAGCGTGACATGGCAGAGCGTGGTCATACTCTGGCTGATGTGATGCAGGCGATCGAATCTCGTCGTCCTGACTTTGATGCTTATATCGATCCGCAAAAAGCTCACGCTAATATCGTGATCCAAATTCTGCCAACTAACCTGATCAAAGACGATAAAGATCGCAAAGTCTTACGTGTTCGTCTGATCCAAAGAGATGACGTTGAAGGGTTCGATCAAGCTTATCTATTCGACCAAGGCTCGACGATTAATTGGACACCTTGCGGCAAGAAGCTCACCTGCTCCTACCCTGGTATGCACTTCTACTACGGCTCAGATAGTTACTTTGGTAATGGTGTAAGCATCTTAGAAGTTGATGGACAGTTCGATCGACTCGATGAAGTAATTTATATCGAGAATCATTTAAGTAACCTCAATACCAAACACTATGGCGAATTGACTCAGCTATTGCTGAAACACCCAGACTATCCAGGATCGAACAATGGTACTGGTCTGTTGCAGGTAATTGTGGGGCTGAAAATGCGGGCGACCTACGAACGTTTGACCCAAGAAGTCGAAGAAAAAGTAGCTGCTGCTGTTCACTAGATGCTCTCGCTGACAAGCTAGATTCTTTCACTGACAGGCATACTACCTCTTGGCAAGCGTGTTACTATTGACACAGATTAATGGCTAGCTAGTTGAAAGCTAAGTATGGTGTTGAATTTAAGAATTCTAAGGTTATAGCTGTGCAGAATGTTGTGTCATCCCTGCAATATCCTATTTTTGGACCAGAGATTAAGTGTCCTCACTGCCGCCAGATCATTCCTGCATTGATTCTCACTGATACTTACCTCTGTCCTAGACACGGCGCGTTTGAAGTTAAGCCAAATACTAAAGATCTGGTGCATTTGCAGTCAGATCGACATTGGCGACTTTGGGATGGCGAATGGTATCGTCAGCATACTCACCCTGATGGGATTCGATTTGAAATTCATGAGAGCTTAGATAAGCTTTACACACAGGGCTATCGTGCTACTAAAGTGACGATTGCCCATCGCTATAAGGATCTAGTCAGTTCTTACTTAGAGCGCAGTCTGGTTGATGGCAATGTTCAACGCCTGTATGGGCTGATTGTTGAGTTTAGCTCCACCACAGAACCGCGCTGGGATGTGGTTAATTTTGATTTGACCAAAGAAATGGGTGCTCCAGTTCGCTA
>JARCMB010000123.1 GCA_030248825.1 Pseudanabaenaceae cyanobacterium MP8IB2.15
ATATTTCTACTATTGCGACATCAGATCAAAAGCAAGCAATCTGCTAGCAACTAAAAGAGGCTGAAGCTTTTTTGAGAGAAAATTTAGATCCGCTTGCCCTTCCATTTCGTGTTCCTACTTTGCAATCGATCGCAATCTACTACCCCCTAAATTTTTTGCCTGTAACGCTTGATGCGGATTGATACTTATTGAGGATCGATCTCTTGATTTTGATTCATAACTCTAATCAAAAAACGTAAAGCTTCATTGACGGCATCAGCATTGGGGAAAATCTCTGCAACATCAGATTCTAAGCGTACTGCTATTGATGAGGTCGTTGACCCAAAACTCTTACGCCCAGATCCCAGTCTTCTCACCCGCAGACTCCTCAAGTCATACTCTGACCGAAGCTCGTCTTCAATATCTAGATTATCCTTCTTCATAAATTTCTCGCTCAGTTCGCGTTACTTCTCTAACACTAATCAGACGCAATGAGATAATCTGCGATGTCAAAGCATGAAAGCATAGTATTTTCCTCTCTCCGCTTACATCATATCCTACTGTCTCAATCTTAGATCATCCTTAGAAGTCAATGCGGCGATAGATTTCTGCGATCGAAAGTTCTACATCTAAGCTGTGCAGGAAGATCGACTGGTCGATTCGATCGAGAACTTGCAATTCCCATCGATCGCTACTATTTCGATCGAGACCGCGATCGAGGTTGTGATATTGCTCGATGTAGGGTTCGGTTTGGCTAACGAGTAGGTATTCGCAAAAGCTGGGAAGGGAGCGATATTTCCTAAACTTTTCGGCGCGATCGTAGGCTTCTGTAGAAGGCGATAGAACTTCGACAATCAGTAAGGGATTGAGAATTTCGTCAGTTCGATCGCCATTAAACTCTGGTCTACCATTGCAGATCATCAAATCCGTATAAGTGCCACACTGATATGCAGGAATCCAAACTCGTAAGTCACTGTTGTACAAGCGAAAGTCGGTATCTCTCAGCAAAAAACCTAGATAAATTAATAAATTACTGACGATCGAACTATGAGCTTCTGAACCTCCAGACATGGCGACGACTTCTCCATTACGGTATTCATGTCGTTCTTCGGCAGTTGCCTCAATCGATCGATACTCATCTAAAGTTAGATGAGTCTTTGCTTTTGTTGCTAGCTCGATCGACATAACCTAAACCCTCTATAGTTCGATCGCTTAAAATTGATAGAAAAAGTGCCCTAAACATAGTCGAAGGGCACTTCTTAAAATTTGAGAATCTTAATTAGTAGTGCTGAAGCTGAACCCAACTTGAGCAGTCATTTTGGTTGTAGTTGAGAACTGATGCGGTTCGAGTTGCTCTGTTCGATCGCCCAAATTGCTGAGACGATTTTGCAACGAGGTTAGATCCTGATTTTGCTGTCCCTGTTGTTTTTGCAGGCTTGTTAGATCTTCTTTAGGAGCAAGATTTGCCGCACCATTAGAAAAACGCTCGTCGATCTCGTTCAAGCAAGCATTCAGGCTGACAGCAACTTCACTACGACTCATAGCTCGATCGACTTTTGCAGGTGCAGAAGGATAACCTTGAAGGCAACTATACCCAATAACTGCTTGACTTTGGGAATTGTCGAGTTCTGCAACTGTAGTCATGTCTTGCTTAAATTCACTCGCAAAAGCCTGACTTGAAATCATTAGGATACTGGCAAAGACCACTCGGCTGAGAAGATGGCGCATACTTTCCTCACTTCCAATCATAAGTTGATGCTTCAAATATACAACAACTTTTAAAAATCGACTGTTGCCAATCATCTTGTCAGATCGATTAAACTGAGAAATCTATTGCTCTAATTATCTATGACCGAATTAGTCCAGTCGATCTACATCCACATTCCCTTTTGCCTTCGCAAGTGCTTTTACTGTGACTTTGCGATCGCCACAATTAGCCAGCAGGAAATCAAAGAACGCTACGTCGATACAGTTTGCCAAGAAATCGCACTTACAGCTCAGAGGGGGGCTAACCGAGCTACGGCTTCCAGTTCAACCAATGTCGCATCTTTAAGAACAGTATTTTTCGGCGGCGGTACACCTTCACTTCTTAATCCTCAGCAACTTGGCAGGATTATAGATGCCATATCAATTCATTTCGGTATCACAGAAGACGCTGAGATTTCGTTAGAGGCGAATCCAGGCACAGTAACAACTTCTAGCTTGCAGGGCTACAAAGCGATTGGAGTCAACCGCATTAGTTTGGGAGCGCAGGCTTTTCAGACTGAATTACTCGACTATTGTGGACGAGGGCATAATGTCCAGCAGATCTATGATGCCGTACAATCGATCGACGCGGCGGGGATCGAAAACTTCAGTCTAGATCTAATTTCAGGGCTGCCACACCAAACCTTAGAGCATTGGCAATCATCTCTAGCTCAGTCGATCGAACTGCAACCAAAGCATATATCCATTTACGATCTCACCGTGGAGCCAGACACAGCTTTTTACAAACGTTATCAGCCAGGCGATCGACCCCTGCCCACTGAAGAAGCAACAGTCGAGATGTATCTACTGGCAAGCGCAGAACTGATCGCCGCAGGTTACGAACACTACGAAATCTCTAGTTACGCTTTATCTGGCTATCAATGCCAACACAATCGCAACTATTGGCTCAACCAACCTTTTTATGGCGTGGGGATGGGAGCGACCAGTTACTTGCAGCAGCAACGGATCGATCGACCGAAAAAGCTCCGAGATTATTTCGATATGGTAGATATTTGGCAAGATCAGGGCATTGCTCCCACTGCACCTAAAGTATCTCTCACTGAAGAATTAATCGACTCGCTGATGCAGGGATTGCGCTTAGCCGAGGGATTGAATCTAGCAAAACTTCAACAAAAATATGGAGAAGCTTCGATCGAGCAGGTTTTAGATTGCCTCCAACCATATTTCCAAAAAGGATGGGCTAAGATCACTGATATACCAGAACCTCGGTTAATCCTCGTCACTCCCGACGGCTGGCTATTCTCAGATCAGATCACCACCGATTTATATGAAAGTCTGACGAAACAGGATGCAAGTACACCTAGTTAGATCCCATAGCAATCGCCTCGGCAATATCTTTTGGTGTAGCTCCTAGTGAAAGCAGCGATCTCACCAATAAATCCATCGACACAGATGGATCGCCCGCCTCCATCTTTGCCACCCTTGATTGACTGGACTCAATTCGTTTTGCTACAGCTTTTTGGGTGAGATGTTGATTTTCTCGCAACTGTTTGAGTCGATCGCTTAGGATCAGTTTCAACTCGATAAACATCTCTTCTTCTGGCGATAATCCCAGAAATTCGGCAACTGTGCCGACCTTCCAGCCATCTGCCAACAAGCGATCGAGTTTGTTATCATCCATAGTAGTTATACCTCGTCATATCGCTTCAAACGTTGCTTACAAACATCAATAACTGATTTGGGCGTTTTGTTGGTTGTCTTGGCAAATATATCCACAATGACAACTTCCACCAGACACTCTAGAGGCAATATTAGCTGAAACTGCTATGCTAAAGCTTGAATTATTGGGTTGATGCCATATGTCGATCGCCGCTCTGAAGAAAGTTACTCTGGTTGGCATTGCTAACGAAAAAGATATTGCTTTGAGTGACCTCCAAAATTTGGGAGTTATTCATCTGATCGACATTTCTAATCAGTCGCTCAGCAATAGCCAAAAGCAAGCCGATCCGTTTAAAGATAACCATGAGGCTTTGGCATTTCTAGAGTCTTGTACGCTCCAGCAACGTCCGTTACGGCGACGACCCAAACAATTTCAGCCCGATGTGGCGATCGCTCAGGTGCTCAGACTCAAAGCCAGAACAGGGCAACTCAGAGACGAAGCGGAAAGCATCCAAAATCAGATCGAACTGCTAAAACCTTGGGGTGATTTTAATCTGCCCGCCCCCAAAGACCTGCACGGTCTGCAAATGTATTTCTATGTAATTTCGTATCGTGGGCTGAAGAAAATCATTGAGGCAAATCTCGCCTATGAAGTCGTCAACCAAGATCCTCGCTATCTCTATGTCGTCGTGATTGCCGATACTTCACCCGATATCCCATTTATCCCTATAGCGATACCACAAGACTCGCTTAGCCAATTACACGAAAAATTAGAATTTACGCTGGATGAATTAGAGAAATGTGAAACTAGACGGGTCGGTGAAACCCGAATTGCTAGCCTGTTGCGCGAACATCTCAATCAATCGCTCGATCGAAGCGAACTTTTAACCGCCGCCCAAAAAGCTTACGACGATGCAGGCTTGTTTGCCCTTCAGGGTTGGTGTCCTGTTGATTTAGTTGAGTCTTTGCAAGTAATGGCTGAGGCTCGATCGCTAGCTTGTGAAATTACCGATCCCAGTGCCGATGAAACCCCACCGACCTGCATCGAAAATCACGACCTGATCGCGCCAGGTGAGATCTTAACTGGCTTTTTCAGCACGCCCAACTACAAAGGCTGGGATCCTTCGCTAGTTGTATATTTCAGCTTCATCATTTTCTTTGGCATGATTATGAGTGATGCTGGCTACGGATTTATTCTGCTTGGCATCATCTTCTTTTTGAGATCGCGCCTGATTGCATCGGGACAAAGAAATTTTTTCCGCATGGGTCTAGCTTTGTCGATCAGCACTTGCGTCTACGGTGTATTAGCGGGGAGCTACTTTGGTCTCAATCCCAAACAAATTCCGCCCAAATGGCTGGGTGGATTTCTCGGTCATCTAGAATTATTTGACGGCGTTGACCTCAAAAATTTGTCGATCATGATGGCGGTGTCGATCTTTGTTGGTTGCCTCCACATTCTGCTGGCAAATACGATCAGTCTTTACAACCACCGCAATAGCCAGAAAGCGATCGCCAATTTCGGCTGGATTGTAATCATTATTAGTGGCTTTAGTGCTTGGCTAACCAGATTTTTCTTCGCACTGCCCACATTGTCTGACTTTTTGCTCGATATTTTGGCGGCAGGCGTAGTTCTGGTTTTCCTGTTTACCCATCCTGCCCCACTGACACGGCAAGGGCTATTCGATCGACTCAAAGGCGGATTGCACGGCGTTTATCACATCACTAAAGTATTTGGCGATATTCTCAGCTATTTGCGACTATTTGCACTGGGGTTAGCTGGGAGCTATCTCGCGATCACATTCAACCAACTTGCCCATGATGCCGCAAAGTTAGGTGAATTTGGTTTCCTGTTATCTTTTTTCATCATTGTCTGCGGTCACGGCGTTAATTTTGCGCTGGCGGTTATGGGTGGCGTAATTCATGGGTTGCGGTTAAATTTTATCGAATTTTACGACTGGAGCGTCGAAGGCGAAGGTTTTAAGTTTCTCCCTTTTCAAAAAGCGATCAAAAATAAGTAAGCTAAAAATTATAGTTTTTTGTCAGTAAGCTAAGACGGTTACATTGTTATAGATTGGTACAATGCGTAAATGCTTAATCGTAGTTAATGTAAGCTAGCGTCCGAAAAATTGTAGAAGTGTTTGTAGGAAATTAATCTGTGGATATCATCTTTCTCGGTCTTGGCTATTTTGGTCTAGTTGCAGCAGTTGGTTTGAGCATTATTGGTAGTTGTATTGGCTGCACCAGTGCGGGATTAGCAGCAGATGGAGCGATGTTGGAAACCGAAACAGGACACGGCAAGTTTTTGGGGTTAATTGCTCTGCCTTCTTCGCAATCGATTCTCGGCATCGTCCTGATGTTTATTTTGAAAGGCTATCTCACAGTCCCTGAAAACGGATTGGGCATTTTTGCAATCGGCTCTCTATCAGGGCTGGCGCTGATGTTTAGTGCTATATATCAGGGGCAGTGCTGCGCGATGGCGATCAATGTTTCAAAGAACAAGCCTGAAATCTTTGGTAAGTCACTAGTTGCGGCTGGGATCGTTGAAGGCTTTGCTGTATTTATGTTCGTGATGGCACTAGTTTTAGCCCAAGGTTTGGGGAAAGCTTAGAGGCTGTTTATTAAGTGTCAACGACCTGCTCGATCGCCGCTAGGTTAGCGTGAGAGTTTTTCACATGCCTACTAAATTAAGCCAGCAGTTTCTTGGAGCGAGTGCAACCGCCTGTAAATGCCACCATGAGCTAAGAGATCGGTATGAGTTCCTACTTCGACAATGCGACCTCGATCGAGTACAACAATTTTATCCGCTTCCCGCACCGTACTAAGTCGATGCGCGATGATAATCGTGGTGCGTGTGCCCTGAATACGCCGCATTGCTAGCTGGATCGCCCGTTCCGACTCATAATCCAAACTAGAGGTCGCTTCATCAAATACCAACACATCAGGCTCGACCAGCAAAGCTCTGGCGATGCCTAGACGTTGCCGTTGCCCGCCCGATAGCCGCACACCACGTTCTCCCACAACCGTGTTGTAACCTTGGGGCAGCATATGGATAAACTCATTCACTCTCGCGATCGAGCAAGCTTCCTCAACCTGCTCAAATGTCGCGCCCATATTCCCATAAGTGAGATTATCCAATAGGGAGCCATTAAATACATCTACTTCTTGATGCACGATCGCCAACCGTCGCCGATAACCCGTAATGTCGAGATCTCGGATATCCTGACCATCAATCAAAATCCGTCCTTGATTTGACTCGAAATAGCGAAATAGCAGCTTCACCAAAGTCGATTTACCCGAACCAGATCGCCCCACCAGAGCGATAGTTTGATAAGGCTCGATCGATAAATTTACATCTTGAAGTACTGGGCGTTCTTGCTCATAGCTAAAGTTGATATGCTCAAATTCCACCTTGCCCGTAAATTGATAAGCTGTAGTGGAGTCATTTGCATTCACCACCATGCCGTAGGCATCTCTTCCCACAGGCATCTGCATAAAATCATGAAACCGTAGCATCGAAGAAATTCGTCGAGCAAAT
>JARCMB010000499.1 GCA_030248825.1 Pseudanabaenaceae cyanobacterium MP8IB2.15
ACAGAGCATTTTCACCCGACAACATCGTCGCAGCTCCACCTGTAGGAACTTCAAATACTTGTTGTTTAGGGCTTGTCCAAGTAATCAGATATTTTTCGGTCAATGAGGGCAGCAGTCCACCAGTGCTACCTGGCCAAAGTGGAGTTTTGCCAGATGGTTTTAGTGTTTCTACGGGAGCAGACTCAGCAACCGCTTCAGGAGCGTTAATTACTTTTGGTAGGGCTGGTGTGGCTTCTTGTGATTTTGGTGTAGCTTGTTCTTCAGACATTGGTTCTTCTCCAGTGCGATCGAAGGAAATTTTATTTCTTATCTGAAGCAAAGATATCATTAGCATGTACCCCAGATTCAAGATAACTTAACGTTCCTTCATAAGTTTTAGTAACTCAACATCGTAGAGCGTGACATCTCTTAAAGTGGAAATTGAATATCTGATTCAGTTTTCCGCTAAAATCTAGGCTGATTCATAAAATTAAAATTACTGCTCTTATCAGGAGAGACTTAATTCATGCTCACGCTTAAGATAGTTGTTTACATCACAGTATTCTTCTTCATTGGTCTGTTTGTGTTTGGTTTCTTGAACAGCGACCCGTCTCGCAACCCTAGCAATAAAGATCTTGAATAGTTACTTGAATATTTAGCTAGATATTGAGTTCTATATACATAATATTGGGGCAAACATTCAGGTTCTGCCCTGTTTTTGTTTGAGGTTTTTGCGGGATTCTTGGAGCTTGTGTCATGCTGGCTAAGGATAGCTATAGCTATTTCCTCAAACTATCAAAATAAACTGTTTCACATGACTGACGATCGAACGAAGGGAAATCCTGCTAAAGATAGTGACTGGCGGCTGTTGTTGAAGTTAATTCCCTATGCCAAGGGCAGTACTAAAGATCTGGTGATCTCGCTGCTGTTGCTTGTACCGCTCTCTGTGGCGAATGCGATTCAGCCAGTGCTAGTGCAACAGGGGATCGATGGCCCGATCAAGTATGGCGATCTGCCTGGGCTGCGCTGGATTTGTCTGCTTGTGGCGATTACGATCGTTGTGCGGCTGGGCTTACAGTCTTGGCAAGGCTTTCTCGTTCAAAAAGTGGGACAAAAGATCACAGCCGAGATTCGTAATGATTTATTTCATCATGTGACGTTACTTTCTACTAGCTTTTTCGATCGAATGCCTGTGGGGAAGTTAATTACGCGACTAACTAGCGATGTTGAGGCGTTAGGCGATGTGTTTGCCACTGGGGCAGTCGGTATTTTCAGTGATATTGCCGCCATTTTTACGATCGCTGTGTTTATGTTCCTGTTGCGATGGGATCTGGCGTTGCTTTTAGTCGTGATGATCTTCCCAGTTACAGGCTTAATTGTGTTCTTTCAGGTTCAGTTTCGTAAAGCCAATTACAAGGGCAGAGAGCAGCTTTCCGAACTCAATTCGATTTTGCAAGAAAATATTATCGGCTCCAGCATTGTCCAGTTATTTCGGCGTGAGCAATACAACTCTGAGAAGCATTTGGCGGTGAACGCTCGCTACATGTATGAGATCAATCAAACGATTTTCTATGATTCTGCCGTGTCAGCCGTTTTGGAATGGATTTCGCTAGTGGCGATCGCGGGCGTATTGTGGCTAGGTGGCGGTCAGATTATTCAAAATAATCTCACTTTCGGTGAACTGTCGGCTTTTATTTTGTTCTCGCAACGATTATTTGACCCTCTGCGGCAATTGGCAGAAAAGTTTACGACCATTCAATCTGGCTTTACGGCGATCGAACGGATTAACCAAATTTTGCATGAATCGATCGAGATTCGCGATCCCGAAATCCCCAAATTTTTACCCAAAGATGGAAAAGGCGAAATTCGATTTGAGTATGTCTCTTTTGGCTATAAACCATCAGAATTAGTGTTAAAGGATTTGGACTTTACGATTAAGCCAGGCGAGAAAGTGGCTTTAGTGGGGCCGACTGGTGCGGGGAAGAGTTCGATTATCCGTTTGCTGTCACGTTTATATGAACCGAATCAGGGACGGATTTTGATTGATGGCGTAGATATTCGCGAAATTAATCAAAAAGAACTGCGGCATCATATCGGCGTAATTTTGCAGGATGTATTTCTATTTTCTGGTGATGTCCAGAGTAATATTTCTTTGGGTGAAGACTACAGCGAAGATCAGGTGGTCGCGGCGGCAAAATTGATGAATGTCGATCCGTTTATCCAAGCTTTACCAAATGGATATCAAACTCAGGTGAGAGCGCGAGGTACAAATCTTTCGGGAGGGCAGAAGCAATTGCTAGCCTTTGCGCGGGCAGCAGTTAGAGATCCACGCATTCTGTTTTTGGATGAGGCGACGGCAAGTTTGGATGTCGGGACGGAATATTTGATTCAGCGATCGCTCGATCGACTATTAGAAGGACGTACGACGATTATCATTGCCCATCGACTCTCAACGATTCGCACTGCCGATCGCATTTTAGTACTGAAGCAAGGAGAATTGATCGAGTCGGGTACACACGATCAACTAATTGAGAATCAAGGGATGTATGCCAGTTTATACGAGCTAGAAGTCATGGCACAGGCTTAGTCTAAGACCTATCAACCTTATTTGGTTTTCTTGAAAAATAGGCAAAATTCGATCGAACAAACCCAAACTAATGTCTATGGCACAGGTGTCAGGGTTTCGATCGACTTTCCAGGATCGGAAACGATCGCAATTTCAGTCGCAAGCTCGATTTTTGGCTGCCTCAGATTATCGAGTGTAGTTTTGATGAAACCCGCAATCGGCACCGCAATTACCAGACCTAAGGGGCCGCCTAGTCGCAAGCCAATCATGAGTGAGAGCAAAACCCAAGCAGGATTTAGTCCAGTCAGGCTACCAAGCACACGCGGGGCGATCACATTCCCCACAATCTGATCGAGCAGCACTGTGGCAATCAACACCTTAACGCCTAGCCAGAAGTTCTCCAACGCCACCAGAGAGGTAACGATGGTGATCGTAAATGCACCGCCAAACGGAATTAAACTGCCAACTCCAATGCCTAAACCAAACAGGATGCCAAATGGTACATCCAAAGCGATAAACGCTAAAGTCATCGCTACGCCATTGAGTGAGGCGATCGTAGCTTGACCCAAATAGTAATTCTGGAAATTTTGGCGTAGCGATCGCTGCAAATCCTTGCCTAGACGTGGTGGCAGCCACTGAAAAATCCCTGCTAAAACCCGATCGCCTTTCGAGAGCAAATAATAGGTCAGCACCAACGTCAAAAGCACACTCACTAAAATGCCAGCAACGTCAAACGCAAAGTTGAACACCTTACCTGTCAGATTTTGCAATTGTCCCGACAGCCGATCTGCCAGTTGGATCGCAATCCCTTTTAAGTCTGCCTGAATATCCTGCGATTCTAACCAGAGCTGGAGTGACTGGATCTGTTGCGCGCCTGAGTCAACCCAGCCAGGTAATCCTCTGATCAGTTCGCTCAGTTGCCCTAATGCAATTGGGATTAGAATCACACCAATCGCCGTAAATATCGACAAAGCGATCAAAAATACCAGAGTTACGGCATAACCTGGCTTTACGCCTTGGTTTTTGAGGGATTGGACTGGGTAGTTCAGCAAAAATGCCAGAATCGAAGCAGTAATGAGGGTAATAAAAATCGGCTGAAAAAATTGGAAAAGCTGAAAAGCCGCCCAGCCATTCAAAACAACGAGTGGGAGAGCTAATCCCCACAGTAAGCGACGAGGTAGTTTATTATTTGCTGGACTTTCAGGTTTCATGTCAACCAGAGTTAAGATCGTGTCATTGACCATTATCGATGATTACTGAATGACAAACTCAGGATTACAAATTAATTCTGTTAACAAACATCGGCTCCAGCCTGAGTCATCCAATCGAGTAGACCGCTAAACTGGTGCAAATCGATAAAACTAAGCTGGAATAAGATCATTAATAGGGGGCCTTCTTGCCTTACTTGAATTTTTTTCGCCAAGGTCAACTGCTCCTGATCGACTAGGGCAGACTCTAGCAGATGGCGCTCTAACTCTTCTTGTTGAATTTCGGCTGAAAATGTCGAAGATGAATGATTCATTGAACCTGATGCTGATGTTTCGACAAGTGGATTTAGTATTTTGAACTATAGAGTACAGCACCTTATCACAAGTGGCAACATAACTAGATACTTTTAATATTTCTTATTTAGTCGCTACCGCCGTCATTATTCGGCAAAATAGGGATGAATGCATTAATAAAGTCATGAGCGAACAGAATTGGTCGGGAATTTTAAAACAATTAATCGAGCGTCGATCGATTGCTAGCGAACAAGCTACAACATTAATGCAAGGATGGCTAGATAGTTCGATCGAGCCAGAACTATCAGGCGCAATACTCGCAGCTCTGCAATGCAAAGGTGTGAATGCTGAAGAGTTGGCAGCAATGGCAGGCGTATTACATCGATCGTCACTGGGGCAAACTTTTACCAATGTCGGCAGCTTTGACACGCTTTTAGATACCTGCGGTACGGGCGGCGATGGGGCTGAAACGTTTAATATTTCGACCGCAGTGGCATTTGTGGCGGCAACAGCAGGTGTTCCAGTGGCAAAGCATGGCAACCGTGCGGTTTCGAGTCGGGCTGGTTCCGCAGATGTACTGGAAGCTCTGGGCATAAATCTCGGTTCGCCTTCCGAAAAGATTCACGCCGCGATCGAAGCGGTCGGGATTACTTTTCTGTTCGCGCCCAATTGGCATCCTGCGATGAAAGCCGTTGCCACGATCCGCCGTAATTTGGGTGTACGAACCGTGTTTAATCTAATTGGGCCACTGGTAAATCCGTTACCTCTGACGGCACAGATTATGGGTGTATATGACAACAGCATGATTCAGACTGTGGCTGAGGCATTACAAATTTTGGGTCGATCGTCGGCAGTAGTATTACATAGTCGTGAAGGGATGGATGAGGCTGGTTTAGGCGATCGAACCGATCTAGCATTTCTGCATAACGGTACGGTGACATCTGAATCGATCGATCCACAGGTATTGGGCTTACCCCACGCCCCATTGTCTGCCCTC
>JARCMB010000124.1 GCA_030248825.1 Pseudanabaenaceae cyanobacterium MP8IB2.15
CTGTATTTGCCGCCGCCGAGTTGCTCTCCGCCCAAGGTATCGGTACAAGGATCGTGTCGGTGGTGAATCCTCGCCGCCTTTATCGATCGAACGATGTTGCTTGGTCAACTTGTTCGGAACCAGATGGCGATTTTCTCGATGATGCAGGATTTGAGGCTCTATTTGGTGGCGATGCTCTAATCGGAGTCACAGGTGGAACCAGTAATGTGTTGGAACCAGTCTTGCTCAGAACAACTGCACCGAAGCGCGAAACCTTTGCTTGGAAGCGAGGTGAAACGACGGCGACGGCTGCCCAACTAATGGCGTTTAACGGCATTACGGCAGAAGCTCTAGCTCAACGGTCGATCGAACTGATTGGGAGCTAGAAATCTAGTGGGGCATAATGGACTGTGCCCTTATTTCTTCAAATCAGTTAGCTGACAGCATATCCGCTAAATTGACGTTTGAAGGGAGAGTGAAAACCAAGCACAATATCGTATGCAGGAACGCCTCTATCTCTCAGCACTTGGGCGATTGCAGTTTCCGTACCATTGTATTGAATCCAAATTTTGCCGTCCTTAATGTCAAAGTGAAGGATGAGACTAAAAATGCGTTGCTGCTCTTCCCAACCGACATAAGCTAGTTGATAGTGATCGTGTTCGGTGTCACAAATAATTTCAGTCTCTACGTCTTTGGAATAAGAGTAGGGGTGGGCTTGTTCGGCTAAGGTTTGACGAATTATTTGTCGGTATTGTTGAAGCTTATCCATTGTTTAATTTCCTCCTTGATTGGATCGTAAATAACCAGGTTTACAGCATGGCGTTTGAGAGATTTCTGGATGAAGGGGATTTGAAAAAAATCACGATGGGTTTCAATGGGAACTGCAAGATACAAGATTCGATCGGGTTCTTTATCTTCGAGAGCTTGAACATAATTCAAATATTGTCCTAAAGCCGCATGAAATTCACTAATATCTGAATCTGTAATAAAGCTTTTAATTTCGACGGCAATTTTTTCTTGGTCACGTTGCGCCGCGATTGCGCTTTCTGCGCCTAAATCGATTTTTAGTTTAACTGCTTCACTAATTTGAATCGTAAATGGATCGTGGGTAATGATCCAGCCATCTTTTTCTAGAGCATGTTTAACCGCTTCATGAAATTGATCTTTTCGTGACATGGGGCGATTTCGGATATCAGTGAACTGCCCCAAATTATAGCAACCACGAGAGAAGTCGCCTCATTTAAGGTGAAACCTTTACTTAGAAGCAATGAACTGATTGCTTAGCGATCGATTGTGGAGAGAGGTCGGGATGAACGCATTAGATAGTGCTGCTAGATTCGATCGACAGTTCTATCAGTCGATCGCATAGTTTAGCAAAGCTGATGCCTGAAGCCTCCCAGAGCTTGGGATACATACTGGTAGCGGTAAATCCAGGTAGGGTATTAATTTCGTTGATCAACACAGTAGCAGTAGATTCAACATAGAAAAAATCGACGCGGGCGAGTCCAGCCCCTGCAATCGCATTAAACGCCCGAATTGACATTGCTTGCACAGCTTGGATCACCTCTGGTGGTAGGTTCGCAGGAATGAATAAGTCGGCTTTACCAGGCGTGTACTTGGTTTCGTAATCGTAAAAGTCACTACTGAAGGTGATCTCCCCAACTGTAGAAGCCTGTGGTTGCTCATTACCCAGCACCGCGCACTCGATTTCTCTGGCAGTCACGCCCTGCTCGACTATGATCCGAGCGTCATAACTGGTCGCAGAATCGATCGCTTTCTCTAATTGCGCCCGATCTCTGACTTTAGATATGCCCACCGATGAACCCAAATTTGAAGGCTTGACAAAGCAGGGATAACCGAGTTCAGCTTCGATATGTTCGTACCAAGCTGTGGGTTCTTGTTGCCATTGCCAACGACTGAGTGCGACATATTTGACCTGAGCTAAACCTGCTTGAGCGAACAGAGATTTCATCACGATCTTGTCCATCCCAGCCGCCGAAGCTAGGACACCGTTACCGACATATGGCTTTTGCATCAACTGCAACATGCCCTGCACTGTGCCATCTTCACCATTCGGCCCATGCAGCACGGGAAACCAGACATCGATCGAATTAGCTTCTTTGGGCAACTGAAACAATAGCGGCGAATTTGATTGAACCTGTAATGGCTGCCCTGATTCCAACACAGCGATCGATTTTACAGGGTCGCACCACAAGCCATCTTTTTGGATGTAAAACGGCTGCACATTGTAGCGAGGATTTTGACTAAGGGCTGAATCGATCGCACGAGCTGAAGCGATCGAGACTTCATGCTCTCCCGATCGTCCGCCAAATAGCAACCCAATCTGAATTAATGAATTTGTCATAGAACTTACTCCCTGCTTAGCCTGTGCGATCTGACTAATCAGCTTACTTCAAACTGCTTTGATTTTGCCTATTTGTCTATTCAGAAACCGAAGACTGGGTTAATAATACTTCTACAGTCGAGCTAGTTTGATTCTGTAAAACCATCGTCGTACTGGAATTGTACTCAAACCCAATGTGCTCGTAAAACTGCTGCTGGTGTGTGGTCATCAGGTAAACGCGCTCGACGTTGCAAACTCTGGGGTGAGCCAGTACAGTTTGGACGAGTTTACGCCCTAAGCCTGTGCCGCGATAGTCAGGATGGATCACGACATCCCAAATTGTGGCGCGGTAAACGACATCACTAGTTGCTCTGGCATGACCGATTAATCGATCGACATCCCACACGGTCACAACGGGGTCGGAATTGGCGATCGCTACGGCTAAATCTTCTCGCGAGCGTTCTTTTGCCCAAAACGCGCCAATTTTAAACAATTCATACAGTTGCCATAAATCTACTTGGTCAGATCGATCGCAAAACCGAATGTGGCGATTATCCATTTGTCGCATCCTAGCTAAAATGTATGCTTGAAATCAGACAGCAACAAAGAATCGAAATTCCCTGTTACTTCAATATAAACCTATTCCCTCGGACTAGTAGGCACTTTGGATACCATGAGTTACAGATTTTTAAGATACAACCAGATTCGATCGATCCTGTTTCGTAGTTATCTAGCGCAGCGAAACCCTGCAAAAATCTGTCGGACATGGGGATGATACCAATTTCGCCACGAATTACGTAAAGCCCAAGGACGAGTTGCCCAACTACCGCCGCGCAAGACAAAATGTTTTTGGTCGAAATAATTACTGGAATAACCCGCGTAAGGAAAACTATCAAACCCAAGATAAGGATAGAACCTAGTCGAAGTCCATTCCCAAACATTACCCAACAGATCTAGGCAGCCATAAAGACTTTTGCCGTCGGGATAATTGGTAACTGGTGTAGTCATGCCAATCTGTCGATCGAAGTTACAAAACGATCGATCGACTCTACAATCCCTATCACCCCAACTTGCGGCTTTCTCCCATTCTGCTTCTGTCGGCAAGCGCATTCCCACAAACCGAGCATAGGCTTCAGCTTCATCCCAACTCACGCCACAAACAGGATGATCGTCCCCGACATTCCAAGCATCCCAATATAGCGGTTGTTGGATTGACTCACCAGCATTGAGCCACTGCCAGCCATGCTCAGACCATAAACGTCGGTCGATATATCCACCCGCCTCGATAAACTTACGAAACTGACCGCGTGTAACAGGATATCGATCGATCTCATAAGTATCCAGATAAACCTGATGCTTCGGACTCTCATTATCCAGCGCATCGATCGAATCACAACCCTGCTCAAAGTAACCTGAAGGGATTTGAATCGGGGCATGGACAATAGGATGAGTTTTACCCCAGATCTCTGGCTCGGTTCGACTCTGATTATTTAACTTCACGATCGCCAACACAAACGTAATCGTCTCACAATGCTGACTCTCATGCTGAATCAGCCAATGCCAGAGCTTTGCTTGTCGATCTAAAGGTGCGGTATCGAGATAATCAAATACTCGATCGCGTATCAGATTGAGATAATCTACTACATCTACCAATGGAGGTAAATTCGCCCGCTCAGCTTTGGGTAAACTATCGGCAGCAAATAAGCGATCGTACTCAGATCTAATCGGGGGCAGACCCGCACATTTGCCCAAAATCCAGTAAGACTCCGTATAGGCAATATGTCCGAGATGCCAGCCCACGGGACTGAAATCGGCATGTGCTTGCTGACAAAAAGTATCGTGGTTAATTCGATCGAA
>JARCMB010000125.1 GCA_030248825.1 Pseudanabaenaceae cyanobacterium MP8IB2.15
ACCATGATCTGTTGCCACCATGAGTCAGCACTACGACCAATTACGGTTGCCCATGTGCTAGAAGATTCGGCAATCCTTGGCTCGTCTCCTAATAGAGTTTTAAATCGTTGATTTTGATTTTCTGATTCGGTCAGGCGGTACTGTAGGTCTCGTAATTTAGCATCTTGGAGTTCTTGCTGTGCCGAATATTGAGCTTGAAATGGACGACTGAGAAATTCGTATGTCTCCATTAGTGCTAAGCCTTGAGACTGCCGCAAGATCCAGGCGATCGCAATGCCCAGACTGACTACTGCCATCTGTAAACCGTAGCGAATCCACCAACGACGTACTAACTCCATCTCAATGATTACCTGATCTAGAAATGACGCATACGACTAGTTAAGACGCGGCTGAGATTTTTATAGTCTTCGAGCACTCGTCCTGCTCCCATCACCACACAATTAAGTGGCGCGGAGGCAATATGGGTGACAATGCCAGTCTCATGACTGATCAGCGTATCGATCCCTGCGAGCAAAGCCCCGCCACCAGCCAGCATAATCCCTCGATCGATAATATCGGCAGCGAGTTCTGGCGGTGTCCGTTCTAGTGTGCGCTTGACGGCTTCGACAATTACGGATAGTGGCTCTGCCATACTTTCGCGGATTTCGGTGCCTTTGACTACAACCGTGCGAGGTAGCCCAGACAATAAATGTAAGCCGCGTACTTCCATCGTTGTTTCTTCTTCTGTGGGGTAAGCCGAACCAATTTGAATTTTAATTTGCTCCGAAGTCCGCTCACCCACCACGAGATTATGCACTTTCTTCATGTAGTTCATGATCGCTTCGTTGAGTTCATCACCTGCGACGCGCACTGACTCACTCAAAACTATCCCTTGCAAACTCATGACTGCAACTTCGGTTGTACCACCACCAATATCGATGATCATGTTGCCAGTAGCTTCATTCACTGGTAAGCCTGCCCCGATCGCCGCTGCAACTGGTTCATCGATCGGATAAACTTCGCTAGCTCCAGCCCGCCGCGCTGCATCCATCACTGCCCGCCACTCTACACCTGTGACTCCGCTAGGAATCCCGATCGCAATCCGAGGATTGAACAGTCCGCGTCTGACCCGCCTGATAAATTCCCGCAGCATTAATTCGGCTGACTCAAAGTCGGCAATTACTCCGTCGCGCAATGGTCTGACCGCAACAATATCACCTGGGGTACGACCAATCATCTTGTTGGCTTCGTTACCTACAGCGTAGGCGGTTTTGTCACGCTGATCGATCGCAACGACAGAAGGTTCCTGCAAGACTATGCCCTCACCAGACACATAAATAACAGTGTTGGCTGTGCCTAGGTCAATGCCGATATCCTTGGACAGGTGACGAAAAATCCCCACAGTAACTCTTCCTCTATAACATTAAGCGTTTTTACCCACGCGCAGATCTTATTACGATTGGGTAACTTAGTCTAGTTTACAGTCCAGCTTTGTTTTCTGGGGCTGATTTGAGCAAGACTAGATGGTGTAAAGCTCCAAGCTGGTTCGAGCTTTGATGGAGCGCGTCTATGTGTGAGAAGCATAAGTAAGTTGGGCAACCATGACACAAGCAAATACAGCAGGTACGGATAAAATCGATCGAGCTAGTCCGCTAGGGATGTTTTCCAAGTTTTTTGGCAATTGGCGCGGTGATTTAACTGGTAGACTCACAGCCGCAGTTGTCGCTCTCCCTTTAGAAGGCTTGAACTGGGTGGCAGTAGGTTTGGTGTTTTTGACCATTGCTACCAAGCTGTTGTGGAATCGGATCAATCAAGCAATTCCTGGTTCTTTGGTGGGGCTGGTAGTAGCAACGGCAGTGGCTTCCTTGTGGCATTTGGATGTGCCGACCATTGGCGCGATTCCCCAATCTTTACCGATGCCGTAGTCAATTCCCCACTGGAATAATTTCGGGCTAATTCGAGAGTTAATTAATCCCGCGATTGCCCTAGCAGCCCTTGGCAGTATCGAATCTCTGTTGTCAGCCGTAGTTGCTGATAGTTTGACCGTCAGCGATCGACACGATAGCGATCGAGAATTGATCGGACAGGGATTAGCAAATATCGTCGTGCCCTTCTTTGGTGGGATTCCTGCTACAGGGACGATCGACTGGTAACGCGCAGAATCGATAAACAAAAAGTCGCCGTCCAAGCTTTAAACGAGAAAGCTAGTACGCTGGCACAACTTAACCCACTTGGCTCACCTAGAATCGATCGAATAAAGGTGATTTTTCGGGTCGATGAGCAACGCACTCTCCGCATTACGGTCGAAGATTTACTGATCGATCGAACTCTGCTCGAAAATCAAGCCGTAGTCCAGTTGATCTAAAGTAGGGGCAATTCATGAATTGCCCTTGCGTAATTCCTGCGTAATTCCTATTAGTTAATCTTTGCTCAACTGTAGTGCTGGTATTCATTGCTTTATCCTTTTCCATCTATTTGATTTGTAATAGCAAAACTATCCAAAGGGAAAACCACCATACATATCAATAATTTCATCGATCGAAGTCATAATCTGCATAGTTTCTGACAGGATGGAAATGATGTTTTGGTAGTGGGTGAGGTCGTCAAAGCTGAGTTCGCGTCCTTTGCGGTCTTTGAGCCATTTTTGGCAGACTTGATAACCGCCGATGTAGAAGTTCCAAATGTGGGGCGGGACGTGGTTAAAATATTGCGCTGAGTTGATCCAGATTTGTTGCTGGGTTTCGTTGTATTTGACTTGCTCGACAAGGTTAGAACCTGCTTCGGGAAAGCTGCTAATTTCGGTTCCTGTTTCTTTCATTAAGTGGAGTTGGACTAATCGATCGCCTTTGTTGGCTAGTTCCCAAAATAGTTGTTTGTTGCTGGTGAGGGGGACTCGCGGAAAGTCGATTTTGAGAAATTCGGCGTAACAAGAGCTAAATTTCTATGAATAGTAAGATGAGACTTGACATCACTTCTTGGTCTAGAATGAAAACCTCCTGACTTACCAGAATAGTATGTGTATCTATAATCAAATGGACGGTAAGTTATTTTAGTGATTTTCTCTTCACTGAAATTGCAATTTGCTAAATCTTTTCTTGCAAAATCAATTCGCCAATCTTGTGTATCTTGACCAATATCGTATTTTGTTCTTACTTCTTCGTTGTTTGATATAGAAAAGTCATTTAGCACCAAAAAGCGGCAAAGTTACTAGACCTTACCGCCTTGTTTCATATTTGATTTAGATCTTTGATTTAGATCGAGAAACTAGCTCGAAGAAAATTATTGTAGATATGCTGTGCTCAGCCCCCACCAGATGAGAAATCCGATCGCACTCAAGATAACAGATGCAGATAGCACAACAGCCAGAGGGCTATCCGCACCATCGAACTTCATAATACCGCGATTAAAGTCTGACATAAGTGAAACCGATATTTAGTGATTCTTCGTTCTTATATTACCCATGATTTTCATAGATCCGACCACGCCATTGTTTGGGTTTATTGACGGTAGAAATCAAAATCCGCAAAACTGCCAATGGGTCGGCAAGCGGTGACAGCCAAAACCAAAAGCCAACATCGGTATAGCTAGAGCGGATTCCCAGCAACAACAACCACCGAATTAGCACCAGAAACCCATTCAAACAGGTTAAGGCAAAGCTAAAAAAGGAGTGATTTCGACCAAAAACTTCCAAAAAAATTAACAATGGCAACGGCAAGCCCTGCACCGCGAGTAAGAAGAACCAATCACTCCAAGTTTGAAATTTGGTTGCGGCATCTTTGAGATCGAGCGATCGACCCCATTCTGTCCAAGTTTCAGCCATTGAGGTGTACATTCGCACCTGAATCAGATTCGCGCCATCGAGAAACGCCACCTTCGCCCCCTGACTTGCCGCCGCCCTTACCAGCGTCACGTCATCGCAAAAAGAAGATTTCGCTAGCTCATAGCCGCCGAGTTTCTCTAATACCGACTTACGCGACAAAAAGCACTGCCCGTTTGCCATTACCCGCTCTGGGCTGAACTGGTTTCGATCGCCTGTTGCGCCAAACCGAAAGATCAACGTCACCAATAAAGCTGGCTGGAGCCACTGCTCTCCCGCCGTTTTGAGAACGAACTTGGGCGAGAGCGATACGATGTCATAACCTTCTTCGATCGATTTTGTGACTAAACTGGCAACTAGACCGGGCTGGGGTTGGGTATCGGCATCAATCCCCAAAATCCACTCACTGGCTCGATCGCTTTGCAAAAACCCTGTATGCAACGCCCAAGGACGACCCACCCATCCAGCAGGTAAAGGATCATCGGTAATCAATCGCAAGTCGATCGGGTAGTCAGCCTGGATATTTTTAACTAATTCTGGTGTACCATCAGTCGATCGACTATCAACGACCACAACTTCATGCAGAGCCTGATCTCTTAGCCCCTCTAGGCAAGGAGTTAAGCG
>JARCMB010000500.1 GCA_030248825.1 Pseudanabaenaceae cyanobacterium MP8IB2.15
AACGTATTTGATCCTGTGGTTGAGTTTCTAGTTGAGAAACTGGAGCAACCTTAGTCAAGGCATCAGCAATTTTTACGGGCTGACTAATTACTTGGCTGGTTATTTGATTAGCTGGCTCTGTAGTTGCAGATTCTCCAGTTAGGGTGGAAGCGTTGGCGGGGACTACGCTTCCGATCGCAGCAAGCCCTGCTCCTAGAGCACTCCAAAAAAGTTTTGATGACATGAATATACGATCCTCACACACTTAATATTTCTTTGACTAAGGTACAGAATTGATTTGCACTAATTCTGTGACTTATGACACATAATTACTGAAATTGGCAGTGAAACCTGAGCCACTAAGAAAGTATATAAGCTCACAGTCGCTATGTACAGCCAAAATAGTTTAAATGTAGGCAAATTCAAACATTCTTGCCTTTACTCACTAAAAATTATATTCGCGGCGAAAGTTGAACCACGATTCTAGGCGTAGCTGCTTATTTCGATCGAGTTTATATTTCCGATCAGCTAATTGAGTGGCAAGTTGGCTGATCGCACCCAAAGAGACATCTGATAGCTGAGAGATTTTGAGGTTAGAGGAGATCGCGATCGAAACTGGACTGATTAATTCTTTAGCTCCGATTCCAACTGCGTGTGCGCCGATGATCTCGCCATTGCCCCGACAGAGAATTTTGCAAAACCCGATTTCTGGCAAACGGTCACGTAACACGTACAAGTCTCTCCCATACTTGAGTCGAGCCTCTATTTCGGTCAGCCCAATGCCAGCGAGTTCGGGGTTAGTATTGATTACTAGCGGTATGGCTTTTTGTTTAGCTTTGGCTATAGGGAGAAATAGCACGTTTTGCAAAATGATCTCTCGATCGACTTGAGATTGACAGAGATAGATTCGATGATTAGTGGTTTGGAGTTTAGAATTAGTGGGGATATGGTCAGCATCAAACTTTACTCTTGCCGCTCCTAAGTTCAGATCGATCGAAGTTTGAGAGTTAGAAGAATACAGGATTCGATCGCAATCCATGGCGAAATTTCCTGACCACAGTCGCCAGCGATTTGACGTGATTTCAGATCCGATTTTTGCGATCGCCGTGACCCGATTCCCCGTATAGATTTCGATTCCATCTACTTCCAACTTTGCTTGCAAAAGCCTCGCCGTCTCGACATCAGCATCAGGAATGATATGTTCTGATGCGACTAAGAGCGTAACTTTGACCCCTAAATGATTGAACATCTGAGCGATCGAACAACTATTGCCATCACCTCCAATAATTGCCAGAGATTTCGGTAATTGGTCTAGTTGCCAGAGTCGATCGAATGTGAGATGGTCGCCTAACTCGAATCCCAAAATTTTCTTCGATCGAGGTGTTGGAAGATCTCTCGCGATCGCAAATGATCTAGATCGTAATTTCCTTTGATTAACTTCAAAACAATTTCGATCGATAAACTTGCCTGCGCCTAAAATCAGGTCTATGCCTAAAGCTTGGAGGCTTTCAAAATCCTCCTGAGGATTCAACCCTCGCAGCACTTCTGACATGATTTCAGCAAAACTATTCCCAGATTTTTGTTGGGATCGCTGGCAGATTTGCGCCGCAATTTGAGTCGAACGTGCTGACAAGTAGACATCTGATTGCGTTACTAGAGCGACTCTAGCTTTGAGTTTTGCGGCTTTGGTGGCGATCTCTAAAGCCTCAACATTACCTCGATCGATCGCGACCAGATCGTAATCAACTGACATGGCAATCGATCGAAAATAAACAATGAACCATAATTAATCGACCTTGCTGACAGAAATCCATTTGCTGATAATTACTAGCTGAGTAAGGATTATGGTTTGTTAGGAGCTTCAGAAGCATTGATGTTAATGAATGGGAGCGCACCGCTTCCTCCCATTACAGTGGGAAAACGACCATCCCATTTCTCGATCGCTTGTTTTTGGAGTAGCTCCTTAGTGATCGTTTCGCGAACCAGACGTTGGGATTCGGCTTGCCCTTTGGCACGGTTGACAGCAGCAGCAGCTTCTTGCTTAGCTTTGAGCGTGACAAACTCGGCTTGCTTGGCTTCTTGTTCGGCAATCTGCTTGGATTCGATCGCTTTAGCAAATTCGGGTGAGAACGTGAAATTCACCAACGAAACATCATCAACGATAATGCCATAGGGAGTAAGTCGTTTTTTGAGCGTTTTATCAATCTCATCTTTTAGTTCTGTTCTTTTCGTGATAATCTCTTCGGCTGTCCGCTTTGCTGTAGCTGCTTTGAGGACTTCAGAGATCGCAGGTCCAATGATGCCATTGACGATCTGTTCTTCGTCGCCAACACGTTGAAACACCCTGTTAACTTGGGTCGCGTCAACATGCCAGTTAATTGCTAGCTCGGTGCTGATGCTTTGTAAATCTCGCGAGGAAGCCTGAGCTTGCAAGTCGGTTTTTTGCACTCGCACACTAATCGGTTTAACCGTAGTGACAATCGGGATAATTGGGTGAATCCCTTCATCGAGAATGCCGTCTTGGACTTTACCAAATTGCATCATCACACCGCGCTCACCAACATTGACCGTCGCAAAGGGGCGAAAGAAAATCGCGAAAATTAGAAATACAACACCGCCGCCGATCCAGATCGCGGAAGAGGATGAGATTGAGAGGCTAGAATTCTTCATGTTTAGTATCTTTTTGATGGTGGAATCAGGAAGTTCAGGGGCTTTCTTTGGCATACAAGATATCCTATTTAGACTTTGTGAATCCTAACTACGTAAACTGACACGGAATTTTTCTTCTAGCATCCCGCGAATTTTTTGATGAACGGGGTTGATGTCAATCTCGGTGAGAGTTCGATCGATAGC
>JARCMB010000126.1 GCA_030248825.1 Pseudanabaenaceae cyanobacterium MP8IB2.15
AGATGCGTCATTATACAGATTTTGCAGTAGCTTCGTAGCTGTATCACAGGCTAACTTCACCGTTATACCGAAACGATCGCCGCTCTTGCAGTTTGCGTTAATAGAATGTAACGCACTCTATTGTTGCTCAGAAATTGAACTTGCTTATTTGTCGATTACAATGTCTAAAGAAGTAGCGGTTTAAAGAGAAATCACAATCATGGCAATCCGTCAGCCTCGCTATAGTAAAGAAGAATTTGCCCAACGCGGCGATCTCATTTATCAAACTCAAATACGTCCACAAGTTGAAGCAGGTAATCACGGCAAGATTGTGGCGATCGACCTTGAAACTGGAGACTTTGAAATTGATGCCCGCGAAATAGCTGCTTGCAATAGACTCGAATCCCGTCATCCAGATGCTCAAATCTGGATTGTGCGAGTCGGTTCTCGCCACGTTCGCCGATTTGGTGGACATAGCAAGAGAGCGTTATGATCTCAGGAATCGTTAACGCAGATTTTGAGGCGATTATCTCACTTTCGATATGTGACTCTGAAGGAAAGATTTACACTCAAGATGCGATCGTTGATACAGGTTTTAATGGTTGGCTTTCATTGCCTCCAGACCTAATCGATCAGCTAATTCTGACATGGAAAAGACGAGGACGCTCTATTCTCGGTGATGGTAGTGAATGCGTTTTTAACGTCTATGAAGCAATTGTGGTTTGGGATGGAAATTATCTAACTATCCCAATTGATGAAGCTGATTCAGAACCTTTAGTTGGAATGTCATTGATGGAGGGCTATCAACTCACAGTTCAAGTATTTGAAGAAGGCAGCGTAGAAATCCATAAAGTAAATGTCGTCTAACACTGCGTTGGAGACGACCTCATCAAAAGCGATCTTTAAAACCAAATTTTGTTTACAGAGGCTCAACTTCACCGTTAGGCAGTTGCAGAAGCCTTTTCTCAACATATCCGTTAAATATTTTTAGATTTACTTTAACTTTGGTCTAGGTTACATAAATAAGTAGGATTTCATCCTGATTTCATAATCCTGTGGCAAAGTACATAGAGTAATACTTTCCAGTATTTGAATTCATGCTCAACACGGTTCTTAAATGGTCGATCGCTCAGCGTTGGTTAGTCGTAATCGGTGCGATTGTGATTACATTTTTGGCAAGCTATAACCTTACCAAAATGCCCTTGGATGTCTTTCCTAGCTTTGCGCCGCCGCAGGTAGAGATTCAAACTGAGGCATCAGGCTTAGCGCCTGAAGAGGTCGAATCATTGATTACACTGCCGATCGAAAGCGCTGTCAATGGAACTCCTGGGGTTGTGACAGTGAGATCGGCTTCGGCGGTGGGAATTTCGACAGTCAAAATTATTTTTGATGGCAATACAGATATTTATAGGGCGCGACAATTAGTTGCCGAACGTTTGCAGCAAGTCCGTTCTAAACTTCCAGAAGGAGTCAAAGAGCCAGAAATATCGCCCGTCTCCTCGCCGATTGGCACGATTTTGATGTATGCGTTTACGGTGGAAGATAACTCGAATAATTCTGCTGCGACAACTGACTTAATGGAAGTACGGCGGATCGTCGATCGCGATATCTCGAATCGGTTACTTGCCGTGTCAGGAGTATCCCAGTTAATCGTCTATGGTGGCGATGTCAGACAATATCAGGTCTTAGCCGATCCTGCCAAATTAGTCGCCTTTAATGTTTCGCTGCAACAGGTAACGGAAGCTGCTAGGCAAGCAAATCTCAATGCGGCGGGTGGATTTTTAATTACTAGCGATCGCGAAGAAATCATTAGAGGTGTGGGACGCATTGAAACCATCGAGCAATTAGCGGAAGCAGTGGTGATCGCTCGTGATGGGAAGCCCGTAAAGTTAGGCGATGTTGCGGAAGTGAAATTGGGAGCCGCCCTTGCGCGAGGCGATGGCAGCATTAATGGTAAACGGGCCGTGGTATTGCTAATCAATAAACAACCGCAAGCAGATACGCCGAAAGTGACTCGTGCTGTCGAAAATGCGATCGCAGAATTACAAACGGCTTTGCCTAAAGATGTGAAAGTGCAGGTGACATTTCGCCAAGAGAGCTTTATTGAGGCGGCGATCGACAATGTGCGAGACTCCCTCCGTGATGGCATCATCATTGTCGCGATCATCATGATTATGTTTTTGATGAACTGGCGTACTACGATAATTACGCTCAGCGCGATTCCCCTATCAATTTTGATCGGAATGTTGATTTTGTCTTGGTTTGGACAAGGGATTAATACGATGACTTTAGGTGGTCTAGCAGTGGCGATCGGTTCGGTGGTTGATGACTCCATCGTCGATATGGAAAACTGCTATCGAGGAATGCGTCAAAACCAAGCCGAAGGAAATCCGAAACATCCATTTACGGTGGTTTATGACACTTCCGTAGAAGTACGAGTAAGCGTAATTTTCTCCACAATCATTATTGGTGTAGTTTTTGCGCCGATATTCACTTTGACGGGTGTAGAAGGAAATATTTTTGCACCAATGGGCGTGGCTTATCTAGTATCTATTTTTGCCTCAACTCTAGTCGCCATGACCCTATCTCCTGCTCTCTGTGCGATTTTACTAGCTTCCAGCCAACTGCCTAGCGATGAAACATGGGTGAGTAACTTTGCTCAGAGGCTATATCGTCCTTTGCTAAATCTATCTATTCACCGCCCCAAATTAATTCTGTTTCCTGCGATCGCGGCTTTACTTGCTTCTCTAATCATTTTGCCCAGCCTCGGTCGTATTTTCTTACCAGAATTCCAAGAA
>JARCMB010000127.1 GCA_030248825.1 Pseudanabaenaceae cyanobacterium MP8IB2.15
GGGAGAACCCCACCTCTGGTCTAGGCTTTGCAAGGAATCTAGGCTAAGTGGTTTCGTTGAACCAAGAATCCCCGTCCGTTAACGGCGGGGAGTGTCAATAGCCTCATTAGCATGTCTAATATTTGGTGCGATACCTCAGTCTTCCGCCCCTGCGTTCGCCCAAAATTCTGATTGTTCAATCACACTTTCTAGCGGTCGCAAAATCGATCTTACTAGTCTATGCGGTGCTGCCCCTGCGAGTTTTACTGTGCTACAGCCTTCGATCGCAACTGC
The DNA here is from genome assembly GCA_030248825.1 of Pseudanabaenaceae cyanobacterium MP8IB2.15. Classification (GTDB taxonomy): domain Bacteria; phylum Cyanobacteriota; class Cyanobacteriia; order Pseudanabaenales; family Pseudanabaenaceae; genus JARCMB01. Next base: position 274 of record JARCMB010000127.1, read on the forward strand.
GAGCAAAGGTGAAGTAACGCTCGGACAATGGCAGTTTAGGATAGGCGATAGCGGCGCATTTAACCAGCTAGTTGGGACTGCGATCAATACTGGCAATGTGCCTGTAACCAATGTGCAGATTTACTATCAGATATATGACGGTGCGGGTAATATGGTCGATAAGGGTTCTGTTCGATCGGAGCCTAGCTCTCTTGGTGTTGGTGTGACGACAGGGTTTAAGGCATTGACTACAAACAAGCTAGGCAAGCGAGCAACTATTTCCGAGGTTCGATGGAATTTGTGAATAAATCAGCTTTAGGGTAAAGCCTATTAAGTACTGCCTCCACTCCCATCCTTAGGCTATCCTACGTTTTGTATTAAAAAATCTAATAAATACTAGCTAGAACTATGACCCTGCAAGACTTGTATCCTCGTTAAATTTTTTGTCCGAATCATTGATATGTTTTCAGTCAAATTAGCTGAAGAAACCATTCTAAACTTAGTCCAACCATTTGACCCGATTTACGATCGAGAATCGATAAATCTGGTGGATGCGGTGGGAAGAATCCTGTCGATCGATCTTGTCAGTAAGCTGGACTTCCCCCATTTTACGAACTCAGCAATGGATGGTTATGCTTTCCACTATGCTGATTTAGAGCAATTTCCAGCGTTGGAGATCGCCTCTGTTGACATTCCCGCAGGCGCAAGCAGCCCGATTCCCCTAGCCATAGGACAGTGTGCCCGCATTTTAACAGGTGGGATATTGCCCGATCGAGCCGATACGGTGGTAATGCAAGAAGATATTACCAAGATCGATCGAGATCACCTCAAATTAGAAGTTGTCCCAGCAATCGGTGAAAATGTCCGTCCTAAGGGCGCATTTTATCGAGCGGGTTCTCTCTTATTGCCAGCAGGGACAAAGATCGATCCCACGTCGATCGGAGCTTTAGCGGCGGCACATTACCAGCAAATCGAAGTTTATCGCCGACCCAGAGTGGCAATTCTCTCGACAGGAAATGAATTGGTCGATCTTTATAGTCAAGCAGAACTGAAACTAGGGCAGATTATTGATTCTAACCAGTATTCGATCGCGTCGTTAGTTCGACAAACAGGAGCAATCGCCATCCCAATGGGAATCGTGCCAGATCGAAAATCCGAACTCGCTCAAGCGATTAAAGATTCGATCGACACGGCAGACATTGTGATCTCTTCGGGAGGAGTATCGGTCGGAGATTATGACTATGTGGAAACTTTACTTGCCGAAATGGGAGCGGAAATCCATATCCGTTCAGTTGCAATCAAGCCTGGTAAACCTCTAACAGTGGCAACTTGGCAGCAAGATTTACCCGCGCCTAAGCTCTACTTTGGTGTGCCTGGGAATCCTGTCTCGGCGATGGTGAGTTTCTGGCGGTTTATTGCAGGTTCGATCGCTAAACTGAGTGGTGCAAATCAGAGTCACTGGTATCCCAAATTTATCACAGCGACTACGACACAAGACTTACACGCTCAAGGTAAACGCGAAACATATCTATGGGGATATCTGCGCTGGCAGTCGGGACAGTACACATTTCAACCTGTAGACAACTATAGTTCGGGCAATTTAATTAGCTTGGTTGGCACGAATGCTTTAGCGGTGCTGCGGGTGAATCAAACCTATGTTCCTGCGGGTGAGTCAGTTCTGATATTACATCTGTGAGCAGTTTCTTCTTTGATTGGGCTAATAGCTATACACCATTGGTTGGGTCGTAATAGTTTTTGCGAATCAAGAGGCAGTTGCGTCCATCGGGAGTTCGATCGTAGCTGAGATAGTCGGCAATCGCATCAGTGATCATCAATCCGCGTCCACCAGTGGGAATATTTTCAATCTCAACGACTTCGTTTTTTTGCTTGGAGATAGTTTCCAGTTTTCCCAACAGATCGAAAGGCTCACCATAATCCCAGATTCGCATCTCTAGGGTGTGAGGAAAAAGTGTAACCTCAATCTCAACTGGCGTATCTTCGGGCAGAAGCTCGTGAGCATGACAGATCACATTTGTGAATCCTTCCGTGAGCGCCAGATTACATTGCAACCAGATTTTAGGTGGGATTTCAGGTGGGATTTCAGTAAATTGCTGAAACCATTCCTGCACTCTTGCCAGCGCATAGATATCTGTTCTGACCGTGAGAGAGTATTTCTGCGGTACTGGCATATTCCCCATCCGTCTTGCTCCCTTTTTTTTCGCTCAGTTAATTTGAGTTATTGTCGATTGTACCAACGCATTAACACTCCAGCTAGTTTATCTGAGTCATGCTTAATGCTGCCATTACTATTTTCTATCATCACATTAGCCAGCAAAATTGGACAATTGAGTTCCACCAGTCCTTCCCTATCTAAGTCTGTGTACTGGGAACCATTAGCTTGATAGTGCTGGAGCGATCGATCTGAAGGTGGTTGTTTTTGCACGAGCACGAGATCGAATAAGCGGATTCCCATGATTCGATCGATTGCCCTAACATGATCGGCAACGCTATAGCCATCGGTTTCACCTGGTTGGTTCATGATGTTACAGACATAAATGCAGGGGACTTGGCGCTTGGAGATCGCCTCGCGGATCTCTGGGACTAGTAAGTTGGGAATAATACTGGTGTAGAGGCTTCCAGGCCCAATGATGATACAGTCAGCGTCGTTAAGATCGGTAACAGCTTGGGGCAAGGCTTTAGGATTGGGCGGATGACAACCGATTTCGACGATCTCGCCTCTAGCTTCAGGAATATTCGATTCACCTTCGATATAGCGACCATCTGCCAGTTTTGCCCATAGCACCACATCTTCTAAGGTGGCAGGTAAAACTCGACCTCGCACTGCCAAGACTTTAGAACTGGCGGTCACAGCTTTTTCTAGATCGCCCGTGATCTCACTCATCGCAGTCAGAAACAGGTTACCGAAACTATGTCCCTCTAAGCCTTCGCCAGTTGTGAAGCGATATTGAAATAATTCAGTCACCAATTTTTCTTCATCTGCCAAAGCCGCGAGACAGTTACGAATATCTCCTGGTGGCAAAACGCCATGTTCACGCCGCAATCGCCCCGAAGAGCCGCCATCGTCTGCCACCGTCACGATCGCCGTAATATTGGCACTGTAATTTTTTAAGCCCCGCAGTAAATTTGACAGCCCAGTACCGCCACCAATCGCCACTAATTTGGGCCCACGATTGAGTTTGCGGTGATTGATCAGAAGATCGACTAAATCTCGATCGCCATCGGGCATCAACACCTGTGTAATCGAACCCAGAACCCGCTTTTGCCCCAACCACAGCAGCGCCAGTCCGCCCAAAATCGCCAATGGTCCACTGAGATGACGGGGAAACAAGCCGACAAAAAAGTCGAGCAACGAGTTAAGAAATCTCGTAACTAATAAAACAGGTGTGAGTCGAGCTGAGATTGATAATCCCAAAACAATCAAGACAATCCCAAAAATGCTGAGAAACAACCATCGTTTGACAAACAACCCTGGCATTAGCCATTTCAGCCAGCCAATTTCGATCGGTCTGCGTCGATTTGAGCGCGGTTTCATGGCAACAGGTTAAGGATTGGGCTTACGAGTCTGGATTACAGCAGCCACTATTGATAATGCTACCACTGGGGCTGTAACTGCCGCCAAAATACGATCGCCCAGCGAGACTGGTTGCCAATTTTGCTCGATCGAAGCTTGTTCCTCGGCCTCTGTCCAGCCGCCTTCTGGCCCAGTAGCGATCGAAATCTCACCGCCTAGATCCTGCTGCTGTAAACAGGTTAGCAAGTGTGGGGCAGTGTGGGTAACACAGATGAATTTGTACTGTGATCGGTGTTGGATCGCTGCTTGAAAAACTTGTGGCGGGGTAATTTCAGGCACAAACTGGCGCAAAGACTGCTCAGAGGCTTCTTGGGCAATGCGCTGCCAGCGTTCGAGTTTCTGCTTACCCAGTTCTGTCCCAGCTCGAATTACGGTTCGATCGCTCCAGAGTGGCACAATCCGATTTGCGCCCAACTGCGTCACTTGGCGAATAATATCCTCCATTCCAGTACCTTTGGGCATCGCGATCGAAATCGACACGCCAATTGCTAACTCTGTACTAGCAGAAATTTCCGACAACACGATCGCTTTGGTTAAACCTGGCTGTAATTGCGCTAGCCACCAGTGCCCGATGCCATCAAGCGAGATAAACTGCTCTCCCTGCCCCAACCGCAACACCCGACAAAGATAATGCTGCTGCTCAGGTGTGAGTTCGATCGACTGAGATTGGATCTGATACGGTTGCAGGACTAGTCTTTGGAGCGATCTTGGTAATGGCATTTTGGCGTTTGCGAGTTAAAAATAAAAAACTTGTTAACTAATAAAGACTATCTGCTAAAATACACATCTGACAATTTGGAGAGGTGGCTGAGTGGTCGAAAGCGACAGATTGCTAATCTGTTGTACGGCAGGTAACTCCGTACCGAGGGTTCGAATCCCTCCCTCTCCGTTTTAACTAATTACTTCTGGCTAATTACTTTTTTTTGCATCAACAAATTAAGATTTAAGCCAAACCCAAATTTATACCTCAATCCAAGTTAGAATGCTCACTGAGATCTAGACTGAAAGCAATGACCACCAAGCAAGCTAACGAACAATCAAACGAGCAAGTTAACGAAATTGATATTGACAAGCTCACTCCTGCCGATGTGGCTAAATTAGCAGATCGATTGGAAAAAGATGAATATAGCAATGCTTTTGAAAGCTTGCAAGATTGGCACGTCCTCCGTACCCTCGCATTTAATCGGGCGGAATTGATCGAGCCATACTATCACCTACTCGATATGGAAGCGTTTGACGAATGCTGAGCTAGAATGTTTGCCTTTGGGCATAGGGCAAAACAATGAGCAAAACAGTGATGGTACTTGCCTCCAAGTACGGCTAGGAGATTACTGGCTGCTCTTGGACTGCGGTTTGAGTTCGACAAACTTAGCAAATATACTGGCTTCTGAGCAGAGTAAACTCTGGTCAGCTTTGTTATGCACCCACGCCCATAACGATCACGGACGTGGGTTACAAGGCTTGCACTTGGCGAGGCCAGACTTGCCGATGTTTGCCAGCGAGGTCACAGCAAAATTACTACCGCTTAACTGGACAGATTCCGATCGAAGTGAATTTTGTCGCCCTTTAGCTTGGCGCGTTAAAACCGAAATCCAACCAAATCTGTACGTCACACTGCTACCATCTGGTCATTTGCCTGGAGCTGCCAGTTTATGGATAGACTATGCGGCAGCAGACCGAGACTACACAATTCTCTACACAGGCGATTTCTTTTTATCTAATTCGCGGATGGTAGAAGGCTTGCGCTTGGATGAATTTCACGGTCTTTGCCCCGATGTTTTGATTATCGAAGGGAGCTATGGTACAGCTCACCATGCCCACCGCCGCAGTCAGGAAAATCAGCTCGCTAGCCAGATTAGAAACGCGATTATCAAGGGCAAATCCATTCTCCTCCCAGTATCAAAGCTTGGGATGGGGCAGGAAATTCTGATGCTATTACGCAGTCATCATCTCTTTACGGGACAAGATATCGATATTTGGGTCGATCGAGCCGTAGCAGAAGTTTGCGATCTTTACCTAGAACTACTGCCGCACTTGCCGCAATCAATTCAAAACTTTGCTCAGCATCAATCATTATTTTGGGATGAACGGGTTAAGCCGCGTGTGCATCGTCTTAGCGATCGACCAGAAGTTTCACAGGTACATCCATCTGTATATTTGGTCGATCGAGACTCAGATTGGTCAAGTTGGCTGCATAATCATCCGACAACTGACTGGTTAGTTTTGCTGGCTGAACCGATCGATCGTAACTTTACGCCCACAGATCGAGTTGAGTTGGCAACATATCTCTTATCCGATCGCAGTGATGTCGCTGGCACAACGCAGCTCATTCATAATCTCAAGCCCCAGCACGTTGTATTTATCCACGGTAATTCCAATTATCTCTCCGATCTAGCTAACTTGGATGAGCTGAGTAGCCGTTATCATGTCCATTGTGCGCGAGTTGGGATACGATTGGAACTCCCTGTAAATGAGTCACTACATCTTATCCTTCCCACGAGAGCGGATCGAATTCTCCCTTATGAAGGAGAACTAGCTGAACTAGAGTCAGAAATCATCCTAACTTTACCGCCTGAAATTATAGACGATCCGCGTTGGCTCAATTTTGCTGAAACTGGACTGATTGAAGCCCGTTGGCAAGGTGAAGAGCTGATCGTTCGTGGGATGACGCAGCGAGAGTTACTCTCAACTGAACCAATTAATCCATCTGAGCATCAGTCGATCGCCTGTAGTAATTGTTTGTACTATCGCTCTTTTCGTTGCACAAATCCTGAGTCACCTCTCTACGATCTCAAAGTCAGTAGCGATGCCTCCTGTCAAGCATTTAAGCTTAGCGGCTGAATTTTTGCGTAATCAGAAGATGTCAGCAAATCAGAGATTATGCTTTGGTAAGCTCTAGTCTGTAAATGATGCTGGTTGTCCCCATTCGCCTGTAAAGACGAAACTGGAAAGCGGGTGACGGCTCCTAGCGGCAGTTTCTCTTTCTTGTAAGTCTGGGGGTAGACTGCTGACTTCGCCAGGATAGCCGAGGGCGATCGATGCCATTGGTTTAAAGTGGGCGGGTAGTTTGAAAGTAGAAATCACTTTTTCTGGTTCAAATCCTGCCATCTGGTGCATCTGTAGTCCCATGCTGGTTGCCTGTACCGCCAAAGTTGCCACAGCTTCACCTAGATCGTATTCGCCCCAAGCGTTTGGTTTCCCGTCGTGCTTGAAGTTTTGCGAGGCGATCGCAACGATCAAGACTGGAGCGGCTTGTGCCCAAGCCTGATTAAACGGCACTAGGCATTCGAGGATTTGCTGGTAAGCCAAGGTTTCAACTTTGGTGGCAACAATAAAATTCCAAGGCTGGTCGTTAAAGCAAGATGCCGACCATCGCGCCGCTTCAAACAAACTGCACAACTTCTCCGCCTCTACAGGTGTGCTGGCATATGCGCGTGGACTCCAACGTTGGGCGATCGAAGGCAAAAGTTGATGATCGGTAACAGCAGGTTTTTCCATTCTTTTCAAGCAAAAAGACTATGATAGTCCGAGGAAATTCGATCGCGATCGGTTTATAGGATGATTTTTGATAATAGGAAGCAAGATTTACCCCGTTATACGATTCGGATAAGCCAAAAAGCTAAGTATCTCCGCCTCAAGATCACCGCCGAAAGTGGGCTGGAGGTAATCGTGCCGAAAAACTATGACCACAAACGTATTCCTGAGATCGTGCGCCAAAAACAAGCTTGGGTGGAGAAAGCAACCCAAAAAATTCAGGCGCAACGTCAGAACTTAATATCGAGACCAACTGAAATTTTGCCAACTCAGCTTATTTTTAAATCGATCGACCAGTCGTGGCAGATCGAATATATTTCTACAACCAGTTCTAAATTCAGCGCAATCGAGCAACCTCATAATCGCCTAGTTGTCTCTGGTGATATTACCGATCTAGATTCTTGTCGAGAACTACTGCGTCAATGGATCGCCCGTAAGGGTAAGCAAATTCTGATTCCTTGGTTAAAATCAGTCAGTCAGTCGATCGAACTCCCATTTAATCAAGCTACAGTCAGAGGTCAAAAGACGCGCTGGGCTAGTTGTTCCATTGCCAAAGATATCAGTATTAATTACAAGCTGCTATTCATAGCTGCACCATTAGTCCATTATGTATTTGTCCACGAACTCTGTCATACAGTCCAGATGAATCATTCAGCTAAGTTTTGGGCCTTAGTAGGCATCAAAGAACCGAGCTATCAAGAATTAGATCGAACATTGCGTCAGACTTGGCAAGATGTGCCGAGTTGGATCTAATTCTTGAGGGATAAATTAGGTATAAATAATGACGTTGATTATCACAAATGACGATGGGATTGATGCTCCTGGGATCAGAGCTTTGGATCGAGCAGTGGCAAAAATGGGCGGCGGCAAGATTGCGATCGTCGCACCTAGAGATCCATATTCAGGCTGTGGGCATCAGGTCACAACTCACGCTCCCATCCAGATCGTACGCCGATCTGAGCATGAGTATTCGATCGTGGGCACTCCTGCTGATTGTGTGCGTGTGGGAGTGAAACACCTCTATCCTGAAACCGAATTGGTGCTATCTGGGATCAATCATGGTGGGAATATGGGAATGGATATCTATATCTCAGGGACGGTTGCGGCGGTCAGAGAAGCGGCTTTTCATGGTATTCCAGGCATTGCGATCTCGCAATATCGGGCGAAAGATCGAGAGATTGATTGGGAACTTGCCTCTATTCTCGCGATCAAATCGATCGATGAATTGCTGCGACAGGAATATCAGCCCAATACCTTCTGGAATGTGAATTTACCGCATCTTCAATCCAATTCTCCCGATCCCGCGATCGTGTTTTGTTCTCCCTGTATTCGTTCTCTCCCTGTAGAGTTCACCGTAAAAAAAGGAGA
>JARCMB010000128.1 GCA_030248825.1 Pseudanabaenaceae cyanobacterium MP8IB2.15
AAGAAGAAGATCGGATCAATGGTGACTTAAACTTTTGCTTTTATTACAACAGTCAAGATGAACTGACAGAGCGACTCCAACAATTCATCAAAAACGCAGCGAAAAGCGTTGTTCACTTACCTCATACTCGGTTTCATCAGTTGATTAACCAAGCATTACTAGGCGTTTATCTTTCAGACAAGAAGGTGAGAAGCCAAAAGGCGGTGCAAAAGATTGCAAAGCAACTGATTCTGGGCGGTAGTCCTGCTTCCTTTTTCTTTCAGAACAGGCTGCTCGCAGCTCATCTGGTGTGAAGGTCAACCCTTAAAATATAGCGACATGGAGGCTTGAGTGTGGCAAAGATTACGGTGATTGGTGCGGGTCCAGCAGGCTGTTCAGCAGGCTATCATCTGGCGAAAAGTGGGCATCAAGTTACGTTAATCGATAAGAGTGGCTTTCCGAGAGATAAAGTCTGTGGCGATGGCATTAGTCTCGAATCGGTTCAAGCCCTTTCGACAATGGGAATCTACCCGCAAGATCTTCGACAGCGGATTGCTGAATATGCACGGGTAATGCGCCCCCAACAGCCCAAAATTACCACTTACAAAGAAGCACTCGCCTATCGCCACGCCCACCACAACATCATTAAGATTCATATCGTTCTTAATCAATTCAACCAACAACTCAAACATGGGTATTCCAAAGTAGTAATTAAGCACAACCTTGGATTCAATTCCGATAGAGGTTGTGTATCAACTAACTAATAATTACAGGAAAAGACTATGACTCAAACCATCAAGAAAACTGATGCAGAACTCAAGACTGATGTGCTTTCAGAACTCGAATATGAGCCAAGCATAAAGGTCCCGGATATTGGTGTTTTGGTGAAAGATGGCACGGTGACCCTCAATGGCAACGTTGTGCGCCTCTTGTCGGGTGTCAAAGGGGTGTCTAATCTAATCTCGATCAAGCCCAAACTAACAGCAGCAGCAGTCGAATCAGATATTAAAGCTGCATTCAAACGCAACTCACTATTGGATGCCAACAAGATTCATGTGGAGACCATTGGAGGTAAGGTAATACTGCGTGGTAACGTTCGGAACTTTGCCGAACTAGATGAAGCAGAACGAGTTGCCTAGGCTGCGTCGGAAGTTTTTACGGTAGACAACCAGCTTACGGTGAAGTGGTTCACGGAATAGAGCTAAGGTCATTACTCCCTTCCCAACGAAGAATTAGTTCTACCGTACTAAATTATGGTTCGGTTTTTAGCCTAGAATTAAACACATTTTGGCGAGAAGCGAGGCGGGCTTTACCTGAAGTTGCCCATTCTTGGAGTAGTTGGATTTCCTGCTGGGCAGTGTGAGCGAGAGGAACGATTTGACTAGCAGCTTCGAGGATGTCTTCGTTTGAGAAGTCGCGATTTTGGCTAAAACCGAGGTGCATCGCTTCGATAATTGACTGCTCAATTTCTGCCCCCGAAAAGTCTGGTGTTTCATAAGCCAGTCGATCGACATCATAAGAGCGCAGGTGATGCGGACGAAACTTGTTGAGATGAACTGTAAAAATCTGCTGCCGTTCGGTCTGATTGGGTAAACCGACGAAAAACACTTCATCAAATCGCCCTTTTCGGAGCAACTCAGGCGGTAGTTGGCGAATATTGTTAGCAGTTGCCACGATAAACACAGGCGAGGTTTTTTCCGCCATCCAAGTGAGAAATGTGCCGAAGACGCGATTGGTCGTGCCAGAGTCACCCCGCCCATCCAATCCCGAAAAAGCTTTATCGATTTCATCAATCCACAAGATGCAAGGCGAAAGAGCCTCTGCGAGTTGGATCATTTGTCGGGTGCGTGATTCACTTTCACCGACTAAGCCTGCGAACAGTCTGCCGACATCTAAGCGTAAGAGCGGTAAATGCCAGTGATGTGCGATCGCTTTCGCCGTGAGTGATTTCCCAGTACCCTGAATTCCTGCAAGGAGTAAGCCTCTGGGGTGAGGTAAGCCATACTGTCGAGCCCGTTCCGAAAAAGACCCGCCCCGCCGTAACAGCCATTCTTTTAAGTTATCGAGTCCGCCAATGTCGCCGATTTCGGTAGTCGAGGGATAAAAGTCGAGAATTTGGGTTTGACGGATACTTTGACGCTTTTCGCTCAAAATCAACTCCACATCTTCGTGGCGCACCTGATTATGCTCGGCGATCGCTCGACCTAAAACTCTTCTGATCCGTTCTAAAGACAAACCTTGACAGGCTCGCACTAAATCATCCAGTGCCCGTGCATCGATCGAACCATTCGTAATCGCGGCAATCTGTTCGATCTCGCGCTGAATTTCTAGAGCTTGGGGTAGAGGAAACTCCAACACCGTAATCGCTTCACTGAGTGGATCGGGAATATTGATCGTTGATGAGATCATGATCAGGTTCTGGGACTCGCTCTTCAGCCGTCGCGATAGATTTTTCAGCTTGCGTGAGATCGCCACATCATCCAAGAATCGATCGAAATCCCGCAAGATAAAAACCGCCCCTGTGGCAATCTTCTCGACAAATTCCAAGGCTTGGAGCGGATTGCGCTTTCCTGTGACTAGATCGTTACTATTACCCTGATAGCCATCGACAAAATCCCAGATAAATACGTTGCGCCCTAAAGATTTAGCCACAAGTTCGATCGACGCTTCCACTCGTTCTTCCTCATGCGAAGGAATATAGATCAAGGGATAGCGAGCACGCAGGGTTAGACTTAACTGATCGGTAAAACTCATAACGGTCTATTTATTTCGCTAATCATCGAGCTGCCATCCATCTTTAGCGATTTCCTCATCAAAGATCAAATGTGGACGCATTACCAGCAAAACCTTGCCTAAAATCGGCAGTTCAGGTGGTCGATCGAACCATTGCAACTGTAATCGATCGCCTTGCTGGATCAGAAAATAACTCTCGTCATCCCATTGCCTTCGCGCTCGATCGCAGACAATCAACAATTCTTCAGGCTTTGCGGTTGGTTCTTTCTCCAGCAGTTCAGCCAGAGCATTAGTGTCAGTTAAAATCACAACGCCATCTTCAGCATTACGGACGACCTGCCACCCAGGAATCGCCACCCAAGCAGATTCTCCCGCAAACTTGACAACGCCAAATGGTTTGATTTCATCCAATAGCGGTACAGCTTTGAGATCGTCCACAGTCAAGGGCATTCTGCCAACAACGGGTAACGATCTGGGCATATTGTCATCGGAGTCCAAGCGATAAACGGGTAATCTCGGCTGCTTGCGCGCTGTGGGCGACACTGTTTCGGTCAGCAGATTTTCGATCGCCGTGCGGGCGGAGTCGGTGTGAGCAAACTTGAGTCCACGCGAGATTAGTCGGACTTTCTCTTGAGCATTTTTGGTTTGACGTGCGGTTCGCCAAGCTTGAAATGCGACGGCATCGCCTGGATGCGTCGTAAATTGCGTTTGGCTGGTGGGAAGGATAGACATCTCTTTCACCGCCTTGGCAACTTCCTTGGCAGCGATCGCATCGAGATTACGGCTGACTGCGAGTTCGGCGGCGGCGGCTCGTTCCACTTGGCTCAAAATTCGCAATTCGTATAAAATGTCGCTACCTTTGCGCTCAAAAAACTCCAACACGTTCGACGCAACGGAATCGGCAACTAAACCTGCATAAACTTGCGAGGCCACGATCAATTGATTTTGATGAATTGGCTCAAATCCAGCCGCTTCAAAGATTGCTTGAGGACTTTGCCCAGCTTTTTGGAGTTTTTGGCAAGCTTGCCCCCATTCCACCCAGGAACCTTCTTTTCTAAATAGTTGGCTAGTCAAAGCCGCAATGTCTGTGGCTGGTTCTAGGGATGGTTCTAATTCGCGCATAATCAAGGCATCAGGGTTTTGGCTTTACCTTTTAGCTTAGCTCATAGTTGAAACTATCGATCGAAGCCGCAATTAAAAGCATAAAAAAGCAAAATCCCACTAGAATCAGCTAGCGGGAAGGTTATCAAAGTATGTCCAATTAATTTTTTGAGGTCTATTTCAGAATTAGACCAAGCCCCAGAAATGCAGGATGCCTTGACCAGAGATAAGCTCAACTGCGAGAGCTGATACGAAACCGATCATAGCGAGGCGACCGTTCCAATTTTCAGCACCAGATGTGAATCCAAAAGTCCAAGCGTTACGGTTATCGTTTTCCATGTGATTTAGCTTTGTGATTTATGTATTACATTAAGCAATGTAACAGATAATTCGCAAAGTCGCAACATTTTTTCACAATAATCGAATCAAGCTTCAGAAATGTTTAACTAAAGCCATGCCACAAAGCGAACTCATGCCAAAACTAAAGCCAGAATTGGAAGCGTTGCGAAACACACTGCGCGTGGGACAGCAGGCAATGGCGGACTGGGGTGGTGGGGAGTTGGCAGTGGCGGCAGTACCAGGGGCAGGAAAGTCTACAGGCATGGCTGTGGCAGCCGCGATCTCGATTGGCAAGTTTCAGCTTCACCGCAACAAACAGTTAGCAATTGTGACGTTTACTCGATCGGCGGTCAGCAATATTCGCAAAAAGGTTTTAGATAATCTCAAAGGTTTACAGCTACCTCAGAATGGTTTTTCGGTTAACACGCTGCATGGACTGGCTTTTAGTATCGCTAATTCGCATCGTGAACTATCAGGTTTCAGCCTCGGTGACACCCAAATTATTTCGGAAGCCCAAAAAATCCGCTTGATTCGCCAAGCCTCGATCGAATGGCTGAGAGAAAACCCCAAACAATATCAGCAGTTATTAGAAGGACGTGGGTTTGATGGCGAAGATACGGAACGACTGCGACGACAGACGGTTTTACGCACCGATGTTTTACCTGGGCTAGCAAGAGAATCGATCGCCACGGCAAAAAGTTCAGGACTAACTCCAGCAGATTTGCGTGCTGCCAATGGCGGCGAGATCCTAGAAATTGCGGCTGGCTTGTACGAAACCTACAATCGCTTGCTTAGTCAACAGGGTTCGATCGATTATGACGACATGACCTTAGGGGCTTTACGGGTTTTAGACAACAATGATGTGCGTCAGTTTTGGCAAAATCGTATCTTCGCCGTGTTTGAGGACGAAGCCCAAGACTCATCACCATTGCAGACAAAGCTGTTGGAGATCCTAGCAGGCGATCCAAATCACCAGCCAGAATTAGACTCAACTTCGCTCAACTTAATCCGAGTTGGCGATCCGAATCAGGCGATCAACTCTACCTTCACGACTGCCGATCCCAGATTTTTTAACGAGTTTTGCGATCGATGTGATTTGCAAGCCAGACTTTCGGTATTAGATCGGGCTGGACGTAGTACCGCAGGGATTATGGCGGCGGCGGACTTTGTTCTAGGTTG
>JARCMB010000129.1 GCA_030248825.1 Pseudanabaenaceae cyanobacterium MP8IB2.15
ACTAGCAACTCAGCTCGCCGTAAAGTTATCAGTTAAGTATCAACGTCGTCTCCACATTCTGCATTTATCCACTGCTGAGGAAGTTGCTTTTTTGCGCACGTGCAAGCCTGCTTGGGTGACTGCCGAGGTTACGCCACAACACCTTGTGCTCAATACCAGTGCTTACAACACGATTGGTACTTTGGCGCAGATGAACCCACCACTTCGATCGACTGCTGATAACGAAGCCCTCTGGCAAGGATTACATGACGGCATTTTAGACTTTATCGCTACCGACCATGCGCCACATACATTAGAAGAAAAAGCTCAGCCCTATCCCAAATCACCATCAGGAATGCCTGGGGTTGAAACATCTCTACCAGTGATGCTGACGGCGGCAAAGCAGGGACGTTGCAGCGTTGCTCAAGTTAGTCGGTGGATGAGCACGAATGTTGCTAAAGCTTATGGTATCCCGCACAAAGGTGAGATTAAAGTCGGGTGGGATGCCGATCTAGTATTGGTGGATTTGCAAACATCTAAACCCGTGCGAGGAAAGGAAATGCTGACGAAATGCGGCTGGAGTCCGTTTGAAGGTTGGCAGTTGACAGGATGGCCGATCGTCACGATTGTCGGCGGCGAGGTGGTTTATGCCAATGGCGTGGTAAATCAACAAATCCGAGGTAAGGCGTTACAGTTTAATGAGACGAATACTGGGAATTGAGCTATCTTGGTAGCGAATCATCTGATTTCTGGTTAATTTTTGAGGAGTAGATCATGCGTTTTTCTTACTGGAAAACTTGCTTAACTAGCATTTTTGTCACGGCAACTCTGGGACTCTATGCCTGTAATAGCAGCGATGCACCAACTGCTAAAGTAATCAGTCTCGCTACTCCCACAGCGACATCATCGCCTGTAGCGACTATTTCTGTTCCAGCAAAAGTGATGCCGAAGTCGATCGAACAACGAACACTCCAATCATCACGCCTGATTGAGCCAACCAGCAAAACTCAAAGACAGGAAGAGTTAAATCTTCGGGTAAATGGTAATACTAACCTAGGACGAGATCCCTTTGCCACGATCCCTGGCTCCGTGCCGATTCCCAGATTTACACCGCCACCACCAATTGCGATCCCTCGTCCTGTGATTGCCCCGATCCGCAGACCTGTGAGATCTGCAACTCGCCCTTACACGCCTCCAGCCCCTCGACCAGAAGATTCGATCGTGGTCAGTGGCGCGATCAAAATTGCGGGTAGTCGTTATGCAATCGTGTCTGTACCTGGGGAAGTGACTCGTTATGTGCGCGAAGGCGATCGAATTGGTGGCAAAGTTTTAGTCAAGCGGATTGAAATGTCTGGAATCTCTCCCAGAGTTGTCTTACAGCGAAATGGCGTGGAATTTGTCCGCACGATCCAGTAACCAGATCGTAGAATAAGCTAGTAAATGCCCCCTACAACAAAGTTAAACTAGCAATGGAAAAGCGACGCTTAGGTAAATCAGATCTTGAAATTACCCCGATCCTAATGGGAACATGGCAGGCGGGAAAACGGATGTGGGTGGGGATCGAAGATAGTGAAACTGTAAAAGCAATCAGATCGGCTTTTGATGCTGGTATTACTACAATCGATACGGCAGAAGTTTATGGCGAGGGACATTCGGAGCAGATTGTGGCTGAAGCTCTCTCTGATGTGCGCGATCGAGCGATCTATGCCACCAAAGTTTTCGCCAATCATCTCAAATACGATCAGGTGATTGAAGCTTGCGATCGATCGCTGCAAAACCTCAAAACCGATTACATTGACCTCTACCAAATCCACTGGCCGTCTGGTACTTGGAATAGTGAAATCGTGTCGATCGAAGAGACAATGAGAGCGATGAATCAACTTAAAGCGGATGGCAAAATTCGGGCGATTGGGGTATCCAATTTCTCGCGTGTGCAGCTAGAAGAGGTGGCTCAACTTGGTCAAATCGATAGTGTCCAGCCACCTTATTCGTTATTTTGGCGACAGGTAGAAAAAGAAATTGTGCCGTATTGCATTGAGCAAAATATATCGATTATTGCTTATTCTTCATTAGCACAAGGATTACTCACAGGTAAATTCCAGCGCGGTCATCAGTTTGCTGAGGGCGACCACCGTGCCAAGAACAAGCTATTCCTTGGCGAAAATTACGAACGAGCGCAACAAGCATTAGATCAACTCCGTCCAATCGCCGAGCACCACCAAACTAGTCTTGGTAATTTGGCTCTAGCATGGCTGATCGCTCAACCCCAAGCTAATGCAATCGTGGGAGCGCGTAACGCCGAACAAGCGATCCAAAATGCTGAAGCTGAAGCAGTTAAACTAACTGTGGATGAGCTGAAACAAATCGATCTGATCGGTCGATCGGTCACGGATTATTTAGACGACAATCCCCTACTATGGAATTTTTAAATAGACTTCCCATTCTTATTGCCGATCAAATAAATGTCAAATAAATTTAAACTTGTTAATGCTTCGATTGCATTAGTTTTGTTGGGTATCGGTTCGATCGATCCTACAATAATTCAACCGATCTCAGCCCATGAAATCAAGGTGTCAGGTGATGTTGGCGGCACTATGCACATCGAGCCTAATGATAGAGCCGAAGCAGGGAAATCCACTCAAGTTTGGATCGCGCTGACTCGTAAAGGTGGAAAACTGATTCCATTACAACAGTGTAATTGCAAACTCGTAGTATTTGCTCAACCTCGAAAGAAAGATGCTAAGCCCATCCTCCAACCTATGCTCAAATCCATTAACGCCGAAGGATACAAAGGTGTGATTGGAACTGATATTGTTTTCCCAAAAACAGGTGCTTATGAAGTCAAACTAACTGGTAGCCCTAAATCAGGCGCAA
>JARCMB010000501.1 GCA_030248825.1 Pseudanabaenaceae cyanobacterium MP8IB2.15
AATCATATATTTTTAGGTAGATCCTTGAAACCATTGCTAAACGGTTGTTTTGAATTTTAATTATTTTCCTCTTCCATTACGAGCGGAATGTGGGATTAAGCATCTACTTTAGATCAACTGGACTACGGCTTGATTTTCGAGCAGGGTTCGATCGATCAGTAAATCTTCGACCGTAATGCGGAGAGTGCGTTGCTCATCGACCCGAAAAATCACCTTTATTCGATCGATTCCAGGGGAGCCGAGTGGGTTCAGTTGTGCCAACGTAGTAGCTTTCTCGTTTAAAGCTTGGACAGCGACTTGTTGTTTATCGATCCTGCGCGTTACCAGTCGATCGTCCTCGAAATAGACTTCGACATTAGTTTCGCTCAGTTCGCCGATTGTGAGTTCGATGCTGGGCTGATTGGGTGCAGAGGCTCCTAGAACCAGCTCTACAGGTTCGGCACTAGGATAAGGTTGACCAGATTTGATAATCGGATGCCAGCCATGACGTTGATATTTCTTATCCCAATAGCGCAGACCGTAGCTGTGATAGAGAAAGTCCTTGAGTTGCCAACCCTGACTGAGCGCACCGTGAGCGATCGATTCAAATGGTTTACTCGCTTTGATTTTTTCGGCAGGAAAATTTTGCCCCACCCAATCACGCACGGCAGGAATCTGGGCTGTACCTCCCACTAAGACAACGGCATCGAGATCTGACAACTCCACGCCTTGTCGGGTTGCCTGTTGGCGAATCTGGTCTAGAACCCGATCTAAGCGCGTAAAGAAATCTTTTTGACGCAAAATGTAATTGAATGTGACTCGATCGAGATCTAATTCGTAGCTCTCAAAAGTTCGATCGTCAAAAAAAACTTCACTGGCAGTTTCTGAGGTCGAGAGCGCGATCTTGACTCGCTCGGCTAAGCGGGTGACCAGAGAATTTTTTGGTAATCCCTGCTCGGTGTGAAAGTAGTCGAGTAACCAGTAATCGATGTCGATACCGCCGAGATTTTGCCCGACTTTGGCGATCACTTTGGCAATCTGGGTCTTTTGGGGATTTGGTTGATTAAGTGTTCGATCGCCCCATTTCAATAAAAAACCTAATGGATTGTTTGATGGTGAGGCTTGCGCTGCCTGAGTCGAATTTAGCTGGACTAGGGCTAGATCTAACGTCCCGCCACCGAAATCGATCACCAAGATCGTTTCATTACCCGCACTGATCCCATATCCCAAAGCTGCTGCGGTCGGTTCATCCAACAATCGCACCTGACGCACATCTAATTTCTCGCAAATGCTGCCCAGCCATTGACGATATGGCTCAAAGCTATCGACTGGTACAGTAAAAATTAAGGAATCCACTTCTGGTAACTGCGAGATTAGGCGTTGCAGAAACCAACTTCCCACCAATTCAAATTTCACCGCGATCTGATCTAGTTCTGGCACAAAACCTGGAGCAGGATTTCCGATTGCCCGTTTAAATCCTCGGAAAAATCGCTGGTCATTCGCTAGATCGAAACCTCGATCGATCACTTCTTGCCCAATCAATACCTCTGGCACGTTGGCATTTTGGACATAAACCAAACTGGGAATTAAAGGCGGATTGTCGGCGATCAGCGCACTCAAACTTGGCAATTTGATCGTTTCCACCAAACCATCAGCGTTAACTCGCGCCACTACTGTATTACTTGTGCCAAAGTCGATCGCGTATTCCATGTTCAACAACTATCAACGAACGAATATCATATTATGATCCCTAAACTCTAACCCCTAGCTAATATCTATGAGTGAACTAGCCGAAACTATCTTCAGTAAAATTATTAAACGCCAAATTCCTGCGGATATCGTCTACGAGGACGACCTAGCTCTAGCATTTCGAGATGTTTCGCCACAGGCTCCTGTCCATGTTTTGGTGATTCCGAAAAAACCAATTCCGATGATTTCCCAAGCCGAAGCTGACGACCAAGCTTTGCTAGGACACCTATTGCTAGTTGCGAAGCAAGTTGCCAAAGATTTAGGTTTAGCCAATGGATTTCGCCTCGCGATCAATAATGGTGTAGATGGTGGGCAGACTGTCGATCACCTCCACATCCACATCCTAGGAGGACGAGCGATGACTTGGCCGCCAGGCTAGCACTCGATATTCGCTCATTTATCAAGTGAAAATTTATGTTTGAAACCTACAGTGACTTGGTGATTTTGTTTGGTGGTCTAGTTGGGTTGGGAATTTCGATCGCTGGGGCGAGATTCTTTCAATCCAGATCGGCTCAACTCGATCGAGAGCCAGATCCACATCCTCAAGACACGCTCAAAGATCGAGAGATTGCCGCACTCAAGCAAGAATGCCTGAATTTACGATCGAAACTTGAGCAGCAAAGCACACAATTAACGACGGCAGATCGCCAAGCAACTTTTCAGCAGTTGCAATCACTACTGACGCAATACAAAAGTGTGGCGCAAATGGTTCAAGCGAAACCCGATCTACCTGCCAAGAATTTCTTAGCTCTATTCACATCATTAGATAACCTGTTACAAAGTTGGGATTACGAATCGATCGGATCGGCTTGGGAGCAAGTCGAATATCATCCCCAACTCCACCAACCCGATAGTTCTGACATTCAAGCAGGAGAATCAGTTTATATTCGATTTGTCGGCTATCGCGATCGAGCAGGAGATATTCTCGTTCCCGCCAAAGTCAGCCGCACATTGCCTTCGGGCACTAATAAATAGATTCAAGCGATTAAAATTTAAATAACTATGACCGTTGTCGCGATCGATTTTGGTACTAGCAATACCGTAGTTTGTACCCAAGATCCTGTCACCAAAGAGCCTCGATCGCTTAAGTTCGATCGTCTATCTCGCACGTTTGAGTCGATCGGTCGTCAAGTGCATGTCGTGCCTACACTGGTGTTTGTGCAGGGAAAAGAGCAGTTTATGTTAGGTGAACAGGTTCGATCGCAACGTTTGGGATATGGTCAGCCTGAGCGATTATTTCAAGCATTTAAACGCGATCTCGCCGCCGATTTTCGCCCACCCGCCCGTCAAATTGATGGCTTTACCTACACCGCCGAAGATATTGCCGAATTATTTTTAACCGAAATCTGGCAGCAACTCAAACAGCAAAAAATTGAGCCGAGCCAAGTAATTTTTACCGTGCCAGTGGGAGCATTTGAGGCATATCGAGACTGGTTTAGTGATTTTGCCAAAGAGCTAGATTTTCCTGACTTAAAGTTAGTGGATGAGTCTACGGCAGCAGCTTTGGGCTATGCGATCGAACGTCCTGGGGCGATTGTGTTAGTAATTGATTTCGGTGGCGGGACATTGGATTTGAGTTTAGTTAGGACTGCTGCGCCTCATGCTGGACAGCAAGCGATTAAGGCTGAAGTGTTGGCAAAATCTGATGCTTACATTGGTGGTATCGATATCGATCGGTGGATTGTCGAGTATTATCTTCGCAGCCAAAATTTGACCAGAACTGATATCAATCAGATCGGTTGGCAGAACTTGATCGAACTGGCAGAAAAGATGAAAATTCAGCTTTCCCATAGTGAGTCGGCGCGAGAGAGTTGGTTTGATGATGAGAATTTTATCTCCTATGAATTAAAGCTCGATCGAGCAGAATTTGCCGATATCCTAGAATCACGGCAGCTATTAGAGCAGTTGCGTCAGGCAGTGGATGAGGTACTAGGAATTGCCGTCTCACGCGGCATTGGTAAAACCGAAATCGAACAGGTTTTACTCGTCGGTGGTAGTTGTCAGATTCCTGCGGTGCAGCAGTTGCTCATCTCTTATTTTGGGCGGCAACGGGTGAAGTTAGATAAGCCCTTTGAGGCTGTTGCGTATGGGGCGTTGGTGCTAGGACAAACTGTGGAAGTGGATGACTATCTGCGACATGGCTATGCGATTCGACTATGGGAGCCACATACGAAAACTTACTCCTATTTCACTCTATTCGATCGAGGTACGCGCTATCCCTGTCAAAGTTATGAGCCACTTATCCTCCAAGCTGCGGTTGAAGGACAAAAAGACATCCGTTTAGATATTGGCGAAGTTGCGGAAATGGCTCAGGCAGAGGTGGTCTACGATCTGCAAGGACGCATGAGCAGCAGTCAACTCAATCGCCATTCCGATTTTCGATCGCTTGCGGATGTGCGCCAGATCGATTCAACGCAAACGGATCTTAATGCTCAGCAGGTCTGTATCGCTCATCTCAATCCATCAGGACAATTGGGGATCGATCGAATAGAGGTTAGGTTTGAAGTCAACGATCGAAGAATGCTGATCGCCACAGTCAAGGATTTGCTCACCCAAAAAATTCTGGTCGATCGTGCGTCGATCGCCAAACTTAATTGATGCGATCGAGTTCAAGAATTCCTAGCAACTCTGAGTCTTCTTCTATGGTTAATTCTAAATCTCTTTTTGTTTCTCCTTTGATATAAAGTTAGTGTCATGAATTTTTCGCCATTACTTCAAGACTAAAGTAGGGAGAATCAAGAATTGAAAGCAATCTCCCATGAAAATAGCCGAACGCGAACAACA
>JARCMB010000502.1 GCA_030248825.1 Pseudanabaenaceae cyanobacterium MP8IB2.15
GCCACCGACTTACTCACTGCCACTCAAGAACTTCTGGGTGAATCTCAAGAAGGCTTATCAGAATCGATCGTCGCCCTACAAATTCCAGTACCAGAGCAACAGTTAGCGATCGATCTTAAAACTGGATAAGGATGCTTATGTTTAAAGCTTCGATTATCCTAACAGCCGCTTCAGTTGTTTATAAACTTCATCGTCATTGCGTTTACCAACCAAGACCACCTCAATCAAATCATCACTTGGGTTGAAAAGATAAACAATCCGATATTCACCGCTATCTACTCGATAATAACCAGAATAACCAATAAGCTCCTTGCTATCAGGCGGTAACGGGTCGATATTTAAAGCCAATACTTTCTTGGCAATCTGTGCGGCAATTTTAGGTTGCAATCCCTTAAGAAAATCCAGAACTGTCCCAAGTCCATCTAGCTTTGCCATGCTACAAATTGCCGTTACCAAGAGCAACAAGACGTGTTAGCTCGGCAGTAAATGGTTCAGCCCCAACCATTTGAGACTGATTTCGGGCTAGTTCTGCTAGTTTACCCAAAGCCCTATCTTCTAAGCTCTCTAAACGATCGATCAATTGGCGATAATCATAAATCGACAAAAGTACATAGCTGGGTTGAGATTCCTGAGTTAACAAGATAGGTTCAGCCGCCGCTTGATTAAATACCTCATCACAGCGATCGCGGATGTCTATAAGTGTAAAACTCTGCATAACGTCAACTTGATTAAATAGTTCACGCTCCCATTGTAGTTCATACCCATAGCGCGATCGCGGCTCTAAAACGGGATGTCGTCGTACTGGGCATCATTGCTGACAGGAGGACTGGCAAGTGGGACTGTGGCTGGACTCGCAGAACTAGACGAAGAAGCGGCTGGCTTAGTAGAGGAACTCGAAGAGCTACTTACAGGCGAACTCGATGAACTAGCGAAATCACCATCAGCCGAGATCGAATGAATCCGCGTTGCCGTCATTTCAGCACGAGTTTCTTTGTACCCATTGCGATCGACTTTATTCATATTCAGCCGACCTTCAATCACCAGTCGATCGCCTTTATGATATTTTTCTGAGATCTCAGTCGCCAAATTATTCCACCCCGTCACCTTCAATCGAGCTGGAGCTTCTTCAGGACGTGAACTGGGGAACTGCACCAAAAAACTTGCCACAGGTAAATTACCGTCGGGGGTGTAGCGCAATTCTGGATCGGCGATCACTTCTGCCATCAAAATAAAGCTGTTCATGCCATTAACTGCAATACATTCAGTAGGACTAATATGCCTAATTGTAGGTTACCTGTGCTAGGATTTCACTTTTTTAGTAGACGAAAATTCTCGTAAAGATTAGTATCTTCATTTTGGAAAATTTAGCTTAGTATTCTGGTGATCGATCGAGTTCTAGGGCAGTAATTTTATGAAAAGGTACTTATGATTGATACAGTAATCATGAGTTTGTTGATTCTAGATGTGGGAATGCAGGTAGTGATTATCGACAAAATAATGAAAGCCTATCAACAACGCAACAACTATAGAGATGACGTGGAAGAAGAAGAAAATCTGACCCGCTATGAATCCTATGATACGAAGGATCAACAAAAGGGCTGGGAATTTAAGATCGTTCGAGCCTCTGGAAATGGCTTTCGTGGAAGTAGGGCACTGCGGCATGTTTGCGAACAAGAAGCCAAATTAGGCTGGATTTTGCTGGAAAAGCTTGACGATCAGCGACTGCGGTTTCGCCGTCCACTTTCAGCCAGAGACAAAGATCACCTATCGAAGCAAGATCCCTACCGCACTCACTATGGCTTGTCGGCGGAGCTAGAGTCAGCAATTTCGATTGTTTTACTGATTGCGATTTTGGCTGTACCTGCCTACTTTGGATTTAGCATGATGCAAAATATTTTCCGTAACCTGCCCGTAAGTAATTTGCACTCAGCCCCGATCGCCCCTCCAGCCGAAATAAAATCAAAACCAACTACGCCGCCAACTAAACCAAAACCCAAAAGTAAACCAACTCAAGCACCGCAGTAGCTCAAAAAATGAGTTTGCTAGGCTTCGATCGAATAGAATAGCAACAGCAAATTAATATTAGGAATTTCGTAATATACATGATCGCCCAAGAGCTTGAAATGACCTCAGAGGAAGCTTTGCAAATAGATTTCCACTCTGATTCTTACCGTGATGCTTACAGTCGGATCAATGCAATCGTGATTGAGGGAGAGCAAGAGGCTCACAACAATTACATCAGTCTTGGTGAACTTTTGCCAGATTTACAAACAGAGTTGGCGGGTTTAGCCAAGATGGAGAATCGCCATAAAAAAGGATTTGAAGCTTGCGGTCGCAACTTGAATGTTACGCCCGATCTGACATTTGCTGAAGAATTTTTCTCTAAGTTACATGGTAATTTTCAGGTGGCATTTGCGGCTCAGGATGTTGTGACTTGTCTGCTGATTCAGTCTTTGATTATTGAATGCTTTGCGATCGCTGCTTACAATATCTACATTCCTGTCGCTGATGACTTTGCCCGCAAGATCACCGAAGGCGTAGTTAAAGACGAGTACCTCCACCTTAATTTTGGCGAGGTGTGGTTGAGTCAGAACTTTGAAGCCAGCAAAGCAGGATTAGAGAAGGCGAATAAACAAAATTTGCCTTTGGTCTGGAAAATGCTCAACCAAGTCGATCGAGATGCCAAAGTTTTGGGCATGGAAAAAGAAGCGCTAGTAGAAGATTTCATGATTCAGTACGGTGAAAGCCTTGGTAAGATCGGGTTTAACACACGCGAAATCATGAAAATGTCGGCGATGGGCTTGGCTACTGTCTAGAATATCTGCTCAAAATATTTAGTAAATGGGTTAGCACCTTTGAGATGCTGCCCATATCTACTTGAGCAAATAAACTTGTAGACTGTCTCGCCAATTGTCAGAGAATACGCTAAACTCCTAGCCAAACTTGATTATTTAATTCGCCGAATACCCCATCCGTCTACACGGTGGGGATGGATAGCGAGGCGATTGAGCGGTTCGATGCCGCGAAAATCGCCAACAAACTTACATCTTTTACAGGATGAATACTACAA
>JARCMB010000130.1 GCA_030248825.1 Pseudanabaenaceae cyanobacterium MP8IB2.15
AAAATATATTGGTTGCGTAGAAGGTCCCGCAGATTTATCTGCCAACAAGAAATATTTTGAAGGATTTGGCAAGTGAGTCATCCACTAATTCTAGATACAGGCGTTTTAGTTGCTGCCATTAATAGCCGAGATCGCTATCATCAATGGGCAAAAACTCAGTTGGACAAAGTAAATGTCCCGTTTTTGACCTGTGAAGCTGTCATCACCGAATCTTGTTTTTTGTTGCAACACCTTCATGCAGGGCAAGATGCAATATTTGGGTTACTCAGAGATCGGCTATTAGCGATCTCTTTTAATTTAGAATCCGAAACGATCGCAATCAATGAGTTGATGAATCGTTACCGATCTGTACCCATGTCTTTTGCAGATGCGTGTTTAGTAAGAATGTCGGAACTTTACCCCAATAGTTTATTACTGACTCTAGATAGTGATTTCACGATATATCGTAAGAATAGAAATCAGCCAATATCGTTAATCATTCCTGATAATCAAGAATTTTGACATCACCTCAAGGAAAAAGAATTTAGTAATGGGGAGTTCGTTATTCGCTGATTTTGAGTTGGTAAAAAGCGATCGAAGTTTGTCCGTAAATGCGTCGATCGATCAAAACTAGATCCTTAGTCTCTGCTGGTAAAGTGCGAGATCGATCGTGTTCGGCGGCAAGAATTGCTCGATCTGCCATGAGTGGGGGAACCAAGTTTAGAACTGGCTCGTACAAGTCGCTTTGGTAAGGCGGATCGAAGTAAATTAGATCGAATCGATCGGTTTTGAGCGTAGATTTGAGTTTAGGTAAGGTTTTGACGACATCACCGCGATAGATTTTGTAGCTTTGGGCTGGGTTTCGATCTGGCTCGATCATTTTTTGCCAGTTTTGCTCGATCAACTTACAAGCCGCCCCAGATAGTTCGATCCCCACAACCATACTCGCACCTCGCACCAGAGCCTCTGCCGACATGGCCCCCGACCCCGCACACAAATCGAGCCACCGACAGCCTGCAATCTTGCCCTGCCAAATATTAAATATTGCCTCTCTGACTCGACTAGGCGTTGGACGGGTCGCCAATCCAGGCAAAGTTTTGATCCCACTACCACGCACTCTAATCGACATTTGCTTACTTTCATGTTAGTTACGGCTCGAAGTTGGTGAAATTAGAAACTATGATTGAATCTTGAACTTTTTGCCTAATCTCTTCCATGTCCAAGCATAGCAATTTCGTCGATCCACTACAGCCATGGCATCACTGGGAGATCGATCGAGTATTTACCGAGTTGCAAACAGAACTGGGCGGGCTTTCCTATGTGGCAGCAAGGCAAAGGTTACGGCTGTTTGGCGCGAATAAAATCCCGCGTCGTCGAACCTATAGCCGTGTTTTACTTCAGCCGTTGCTCAATCCTCTGACATATGGACTCGTCGCGATCGCGGTTCTAGTTTATCTCTCAGGTAGCTCGATCGATAGCTTGGCAATCCTGATTGTGGGCACGATCAACGCTTTGCTCGGCATTGGCTTGAATATCTGGACAATCCAAACCAAAGAGAGCAGTCTGGGCAGAACACAACGCCGCCAAAGTGTGCCCTCAACAGAAGTTACGGTGATGCGCGATCGAGAAAACATGAGTATTCCCAGCCGTGATTTGGTGATGGGAGATGTTGTGGTATTGCAAGAAGGCGATCGACCTTCAGTAGACATCCGTTTATTTTCGGCGAGTCATTTGCAAGTAAATCAAACTGAAATTGGGGGCGATTCGATCGAGCCGAAGCAGGCAGATGCAGTAGTTGACGAAAATACGCCAATGCTCGATCGGAGTAATCTGGTGTTAGCAGGGAGTGAAATTACCACAGGCACAGGAGTTGGCGTGGTGATTGCCACAGGTAAAGCTGCTTACTGGCAAGCTTCTTCTGCCTATCAGCAAACATTTTCGGCGATGCATGTTCAGCTCAGTCGGGCAAGGCGATTGTGGATCGTGGCGGTGGCATTGGGAACGATTTCGATCGCTGCCTCTGCCTTGGTTCTCGGTAACAGCATCGCTCTGATTACTTCTGTCGTTGCCGTCACTTTGGTGAGTGGGTATCCACAGCAATTATTGCGGGTAGCGACATTAGCACAGTTATTTGGGATGCAAGTACTGGCAAAAAAACGTCTCTGGGTAAAATTTCCTGGGGCCCTTGATGCTTTGGGACGCACCACGGCAATCGCTCTGTTAATGGAGTCAGACACGGAATTGGATGCCGACGATTTGACTGACGCGGGGATTAGCTGGCATGGATTGATCCGCGCTTCTGCTAGTGATGCTGAGTCGTTGGGTCATGTGCTGGGCATGAAGCTATTTAGTTATTTGGACTCCCCAGGCGAACAAATGCGGGCTTGGCAGGCGGATCGCCATACTGTCGCGATGTTTGCCACCGATCCAGATGAGATTCCCCTATTGCGTCAGGCGGATGTCGGGATTGCTGAACGTGGCAGCAAAAAGGTGGTGCAAGATAGTTGTGGGCTGATTTTGCCAAAACAGGATTTGCTGTATATTCCCAGTACGATCGCCGAAGGACGAGCGACGATCGATAAGTTGCAACGGATGATTCTGATCTTGTTGACGGGTGCGGGGACAATTCTGGCACTAGTTGCCGTTGCTGCAATTACAAACCAACTGGCGATCGCGATTGTGCCATTGCAAATTCTTTGGGTGGGTTCGATCGTCACACCTTTGGTTGCATTCCCTTTGATCGTCGAACCAGTTGCCAGTAATATCATGAGCCAGCCAGCTTATCGTTTTCAGACGATGTTTCGGCATGGTAATTACTTGCGGCTTGGGTTAGCGGTATTGGCGGTGGCGATTGCCGTTTCTGTTGTGTTTTGGTTGAAGTATCAGGGCGTGAGTTCGGCTCTGGCTCAAGCTCGTACCATGGCGTTTACGACTCTAGTGCTAAGCCAATTATTTCATGCTGGTAGTTTGTGTCGGCGCAGTTTGCTGAAAAATTTAACCCTAACGATCTGCTTAATTGTGGTGTCGATCGCGCAGTTAGCAATTGTCCAAGTTCCTGCGATCGGTGAGTTTTTTGCCACAGTGCCATTAAATTACATTGAGTGGTCGATCGCCACACTAGCTGCTACACCTGTGTTCTGGCTCCAAGAGTTTCTCCGCACTAGTTAGTTCATTGATTCGATTCAGTCGATCGCATACTTGAGCAAATAGAGCGTTGTCTAGTTTGCCTAATGGATGTGGTTTGCCGCCACGTATATCCATTGGCTAGCTGGCTTTACCATCTTTCTGCGCCTAGCCTCTGCGCTGTGGACATGGCTTCGCCACCGTGTAGTTCGGGGTCAAAATTGTCTAGGAGTTGTTCTAATGTGAGTGGTTCGTTAAGCACTGGCTCGATCGTAACTCGACCCCTCATTAGATAACCGCACTCGTCGATCGACGATTAAGTGTGCCTCACGAGCGATCGACGCAGGTAAGCGTACTCCCAAATTATTCCCCCATGCTTTGATATCTAGGATTACTTCAGTCATAACTGCAACCTCAAAGACAACGTTTAAACATCGCAACTGGTTTAGTCAAATAGGTCTATAGCACGAGATCCCAGAGGTCTTGGCTGAAATCATCAAGCGTTGGAGAGTCTTTGCGGTTTCGATCGGAAATTCGATCTGAATCGATCGACGGCTCAATCTCACTTTTGATCTCACTTGCAATCTCACTTACAATCTCACTGCCAAAGTCATTACCGAAGTCATCCAAACTATCGAGTATTGGAGAATCCGATCGATCGACGAGTGCATTTGCTAAATCTTCAAGCAGAGTTTGCCTTGGTTTAGTAGAGATTGTCGATCCGAGAGGTTGGGCGATCGCCGATTCTGGTAGCTCAGCACTCTCCTTGATGCTGTCAATCTTAATCTCTTCAATTAGAGTGTCACCAATATCGAAGTCTTCTAGGGTATTTGATTCAACTCGATCTTTCTTAGCCAGATCCTGTGATTCGGATGGCATTTCGATCGCATCTAAAGTAATCACATTTTGTCTAGATGGAGAACTTGGTGCAGAATCTGTAAGGCTATCAGGCTCAAAAATAATCTTAGTGACAACGCGAATTTTTGCCTTTTGCCATTGTTGCCCAGGCTGCAAAACCGAGACATATGAGACAACCTGATCGCCGTTATCATCAGTAGTGCTCATCTCAGCCATTGTATCCAACAAATTTCTCAAGGTGGGATTGGTGGCAACTGATGAAAAAGAGAAACTAGATTTACTAATTGCTTGCACAACTTCTGTGAGTGTGGAGAGGCAACGAATTGTACCGTACCGATCGCTAAATCGCACAATTACATCTTGATATTCCTGAGGATTGTGTTCGATTTGATTTAATTTTGGCACGGCGATTATGCCAGAGTTCAGACCAGATTCAGGAGCTGAGTAGACATTGCTGCGTTGGCTTAATGCTAGAGATGCTGGAGATGCTTCGACCCGATCGATCGAAGGCTGAGTCGTCTTAATTTCAGGTTCAATTTCAGGTTCTATTTGCGGCTCAGGTGGATAATCTGGCAAGGCATCAAGCTCAAATTCACTTTCCCAAGCTAGGATATCGCTGCCTGTGCGTCGAGCATAGATATGGACGAGTCTAATCACACCGATCTGTAATGTCACCATTCCTCTTTGCAACAGAGACTCCAATGCTTTTTGATTTGGCGTTTGGGTTGAATGCAAAATAATGTCGAGTCGATCGCGCAAGCGTCTAGCTTCGGCTTTAATCCCTTTAGGTTGGAGCGAACGATTGATCAATATGGCGATTGCATTAGCATCACCTTGTTTTGCCAGCTCCAAGACGCTGAGTTGACTCATGTTTTACTCCTCGCAATTCCCAATCCTAAACTCTCTAACATCCAAGCATACTCACAGCACTAGGCTAACTTACAATCTGACCAATAATATTAACAATTTTAGCAATGCTATCCTCTCGGCTGCTATCGGTCATTCGTGCTATATACTGCTGTCGATGTTGCCACAGATCGAGAATCCGATCGTGTAATCGATCGACTGTTAGCTCTTCTTCTGGTAGCACCGCACTATAGCCTGCTTTCTGAAATGATTGAGCATTCAGGATCTGATCGCCTCGGCTGGCAGCTTTTGACAGGGGAATTAACAGGTGAGGTTTGCGTAGTGCCAAGAGTTCAAAGATCGAATTTGCCCCCGATCGAGAAACAACTAAATCGGCGATCGAAAAAATATCAGCTAACTCTGCGCCTAAATATTCAAACTGCTTGTAGTTTTTGGTT
>JARCMB010000503.1 GCA_030248825.1 Pseudanabaenaceae cyanobacterium MP8IB2.15
GCTCTTACTCTTGACTGGGCTTCTTAGACTTTTGTCAGTCAATCAGCTTAGCAACAGCTATATAAATTAACTGGGATCGATTGTAAAATTTTCAATCACGCTGGTATTTCCCAAAACCACTTTAGCCGCAAATCGGGCACCAAGACTGCCAGTGAACTGGAGTCTAAGCTGACTATCTATACTTCTAGATGGGAGTGACTCCCTAAAAACATTGCCTGTTTCATCCAGTACTAACAATTGCAGCCCAGCAGGGAGATGATCTTGAATCCCAATAGGATAAATTTGTAATATGACACCTATTTTGGCTTCAATTTCGGGTAAAATCGTTACAATTAATGCAATAGGATTACCAGCTAACAACATCCCAAAATCAATCTGCTTGCCACGTTGAATTGCGGTGTCAGTCGCAATGCTACGAAAACGGAATTCAAGTTCAGTGGTAAATAATGATTCGATCGATTGCCAACCCTGATCGAAACTACTTTGTAGCCATTGACTCAGGTTTGTTATGACTTGTGTAGATGCTTGACCGATCCTCTGACTGTATAGCCTATGCCGCCAAGATTGGTTTTCTAGCAATGCGCCCCATTGGACAAAAGGTAGATCGAGTCTGGGTGAGTAGGGAGTTGGCTGCCCGATCCGATCCAGTATATTTGTTGCAACAGTTTCAGATAAGACAGATAAAGGAGCAATCGCTACCCTCTCGTCGGTACTAAGTTCCAGTGATACTTGCAGAATGCTCAGATCGGTAATAACATCTTCTCGATCTAAGGAATATGTTCGAGACAAACTGTTGTAACTTCCTTTATGCTTCAACTGTTCGTGAGTAGCATAACCCCATACTCGCAGCCAGCCATCATCTGGATTGACCTGCACTGCTATGTAATAACTAGCTGCCCAAGTTGAAATATCTACCCACTCCTGCGGTACGATTAACTCTTCTGTGTCAGCATTATCGGCAGGAATAATTACAGCCCGTTTTTCTCCTAGGGATATGGCTGTACCATTGACGAATTCCCAAATACTGAGGAGATTAGCTCGATCGGTAG
The DNA here is from genome assembly GCA_030248825.1 of Pseudanabaenaceae cyanobacterium MP8IB2.15. Lineage (GTDB taxonomy): Bacteria > Cyanobacteriota > Cyanobacteriia > Pseudanabaenales > Pseudanabaenaceae > JARCMB01. The sequence goes on from JARCMB010000503.1 coordinate 1,050, forward strand.
ATGGAGCGACTACTAACCCAAACTCCTCTTGAAATTCTGACAGCAGAGTGCTAAGGCATAAATGGTTCAGGTAAGCATTCCAACGAGCGGCATCATTTGAGTGATTTATGGCTGATGTCCAAGCTGAATCTAATATTCGATCGGATAGTTCTAGGCAGATTTGGTTGGGAAATGCGATCGATAGTTCGGTTGCAGTAAACATATGATTCCTCAATTTATTGTTGTCTATCTAAAGTTTTTGTATAGCGAATTTGTCAGCCAATCTTTCACAAAATTAGCTATGGCTTTATTGGTTGAGCTGAGTCCATTGAGCGTAATTTGCCAAGAACTCTCCAAATACTGGATTAGACTTGCCTGTAGCTGCCAAGTTACTTGATCCAGGCTAGATGTTACCTCAACCTTGGAAATTCTTGATCGATCAGCTACTTGATCCAAATCTAATTCTTGAATGTAAGTGAGTCTGACAAGATCTACTTCCACACTAGTTAATCGGTTGAGATGCTCCTGCAAAAAAATATGGATATCTTCCTTGCAATGCGGACTTAACCAAATATCCATCTGTTTTGCTTTCTGAGAGATTTCTTCAGATTGCAACTCTGTACCCAGATTGGCAGTACTCCACTGCGCTAAGTTTTTTAACAAGTAGATATGTAGCCGCTTAATCTGGCGTGAAAGTTGATACTGCTGCTCTATTTTGAGGATATTAGCGATATCAGCTTGATTTAGCTCTAAGCCATGCCAGAGTTTGAGGATTATTTGCTCTTCTGGAGTCAGAGCCATAAATGCAGCAGACAAATACTCTTTGATTTGCTGCCACTCCTGATTTTGAGCTTCTGCTTCTAGAGCCTCAAATGCTGGAGGGGTAGAAGGTTCTGCGGCAGCATTAGGGTCATCAAATGAGGGCATGGTTAAATTGCCACTTGTTCTGCGAGTCGCTTCTATACATGTTTTTAGCAAGGATTGAATCCCAGAAGCACTCATAGTTGGCTCTGAGCTTAAGTCTGAAAATAGTCTTGTTTGCAGTTGGCTATAACGTTGGGCGATCGATTCTAGCTGTGATGTGTTTGGGGCTTCTAGATGCCTGCCGCCTTTGGCTTTTGTCGGCGTATAGATTTCTTTAAAGCATTGCCATGCCAATACACATCGGGACAACTTTGGATCGAGAAGACCGTAAGTTAGTAAATCATCCTTGAGCTTTTTTTCCGTAAGCGATCGAAGTAGTCCAGTTTCAGACCTCGCCCCACTACTAATCTGAGTATCCAGAACAATACTGCTAAGTTGAAACTGACCATAGGTGCTAACACTCGCACCTTTTACCGTATCATAATTTTTAAACAGTTTTGCGGGGTTAGCAGCAGCAATACGGGCTACCTGAAAGCAATCTCGCCATTCTAGTTGAGTAAATTTGCGGGCTGTGGTGGTGGCGATATAGTAACAAGCTTCTTCAAGATAAGCAGAGATGTGTCCTTTTGCCAAAGGCTTAAGAGGTTCTGCTAAGGCTTGCTGTAGCCAGTGCTGTGCCCATAACCCTGTGTCTTTAGCTGGATGAACCTCAACACCATTTTTTATGTTTCGCCCCAGTTTAGGTTCAGTTTCCCACCTGCTCGTACTGTAGCCAGTACCATCTTGAATTGCTAAAAAGGTAGAGAACTTCTCAACGATTCCTTGTCTTCTTCTCATAGTTTATAGAAGTTTAGTTTGAGGTTGTTAGGGGTATTACTACCTTGCCTGTATTCATTCAGGCGATACATAGAATTTATGCAGTAATAGGTATCTTGGCAC
>JARCMB010000504.1 GCA_030248825.1 Pseudanabaenaceae cyanobacterium MP8IB2.15
CCACTCCTTGTGGACTATCCAAACTGCCAGAGGCGATCGCGGCACGAGCTAGCTCATACTTCCGATCCTGGTTTTGCGCCATGGCATCAGTAAGTGTTTGAGGTGACTGAGCTACAGGTGTAGCTTTTAAATCTTGAGAACTCTGCTGATTAATCAGAATACCAGTGGTGGTAACTGAGAGAGACAAGCCCAGAAGTGCTAGAGATCTGCGCACCTTCAAAGAAGACTTTTGATTACCTTGAGAACTTTTTACTGTACCTTGAGGAACTTTAGGTAACAAATCTCGCTCTGTAGAAGATATCCGTTTCAAATATAGCCTCCTTAAACTAGCTGCACTTAAATACAATGCAGATGTGACTTCAGTAGATGTACCTCTGTATGGTTGTAAGGCTGCAAAGTTGCTCTTAGAACATGTCGTGTGAAGAACGTGTTTGGAGAACAGATTGAGCTAGACCTAACAACTCTGACGACAAACTAATTAAGAATCACTTATTTCAAAATCATGTAAAATAAACGATCCCATGTTTGTACGCATTGCTCAGAGAAGCATTTAAGAGCACGTTACCCTGCACTAAGGTACATTGATTTTTTCCCCTAAACAAGTTCGTAGCGAACAAAACAAATAGCCATTTTATGCATTAGCACCTTTTAGACTGACGTAAATTGCCTGATTGCATAACCAGCATTTCATTGTCAACTACTGAAAGCAGGAATTATTACTACAAAAACTTGGAAAAGGCGATTTCTGATTTCAGTAGCCCCGATCGCTTTTTTCTGTAATCTAAGTTCTCATATACAGTTCCTTTAGTAGTTATACCCATCGAAATGGATCTGGAACAATATCTGTTTCTCAGTCTTAGCAGGAGTATTTATGGTTAAAAATCTTGCCACGCTTTTTTTTGCTTCTTTTATCTTTGTTTTACTAGCTCTAGCTAGTTGATTTGATAGTCGAAAACTTATTTTAAAAAAATTATATTTTATTCATACTTTTTTCAATTTTTTTGAGGTTTTGGAATCCCTGGCACCAAATTTTCATACTCCTGTCCAAGTTCCTAAAATCAGTAGACCGATCGCTGGCGAAAACTCAAAGGGTACTTTCATGAACCATCTAGGTTTCGATCCCCAACTGGCGACGAGCTTCAAATAATCCTAGGGCGGCACTGACCGAAAGATTAAGGCTGCGAACCTTTGGGTGGGAGATCGGAATGTAGACAGTCGGATGCTCTTTTAATAGGTCTGCGGGTAGTCCATTCGCCTCACTGCCAAATAACAGCCAGTCATCGGGTTGAAACTGAAAATCGCGAAAATGATGCTGCCCAAATTTCGAGAAACATACCCACCGACTAGAAGGCTGTTCCGCCGACTTTGCCGCTAATGCTGCTAAATTTGCATGAACGTGAACATCGACATATTCCCAATAGTCTATGCCTGCACGTTTGAGTGATCGATCGCTAATTTCAAAGCCCAGAGGTTCGACTAAGTGCAAAGGCGTTCTAGTTGCGGCACAGGTGCGGGCAATATTACCTGTATTTGGTGGAATTTGTGGATAAACTAGGACAATGTTCAACATAACTTTAGTGGCTAGAGAAATGGTAAGGCTAGAGAAAGATATCTCACATCTTGTACCATTCTCAACAAGAACATTTAAGTTCGCCTGATTTGAGCCAGATTCAGACTTAAAATAAGGAAGCAGCTACTGAGTCTGTTTACCCACCAAAAACTTAAATATGACGGGAAGAAAAGCTAATTTAAAAGCAGAGACATCTCATCAAAACCGTTTGATCCAGTCTCTCAAAAACGATCTTGTGGCAGGGTTGCTGGTGATTATTCCCCTAGCTACGACCATCTGGCTGACATTTAGTCTCGCGACCTGGAGTATAGACTTGCTCACTAGCATTCCCAAGCAACTTAACCCTTTTGTGGGGCTACATCCGATTTTGGGGAATTTGATCAATTTTGCTGTGGGTTTGACCGTGCCTCTGGTGGGGTTGCTCTTAGTCGGTTTGATGGTGCGAAACATTTTTGGTCAGTGGTTGCTAAAGATGGGTGAGATGATTCTCCAAGCAATTCCTCTGGCTGGATCGATTTATAAAACGCTGAAGCAGATTCTTGAAACTATATTGCGTGATTCTAATGATAAGTTTCGGCGCGTAGTCTTGATTGAATATCCTCGTAGTGGGATTTGGCGGCTCGGTTTTGTCACGGGGGCGATTGGAGGTGAAATTGAGACTGAGGTGCAGCAACCGATGTTGAGTATATTTTTGCCAACTTCGCCAAATCCTGCGACGGGTTGGTATGCGATTGTGCCAGAAAAAGATGTAATTAACCTCTCGATGTCTGTAGAGGATGCTTTTAAGCTGATTATCTCCGCAGGAATTGTCGTGCCAGAAAGTGTAATGCCAAATATGAATAAGCTACCATTGGTGGGTCTGGAAATGCCAGTAGAAGGGATGATTAATGAGCAGCAACTCAGAGAATAAGCATGATTCCTGTGTTTGAACCCTCAATTGGGGAAGAAGAGATCGATGCTGTTGAAAGTTTGCTTGAAATTACCAGTTTATTTAGTTATTCCCGTTCGTGACCGATGGCTTGATTCCGCACGATCGAATTGATGCTTGGGTTGAACGTTTGCAATGGGCAGGCACTCATCCCCAAGAGATGTCACAAATCGGTCGGCAAGCTCGTCAAG
>JARCMB010000131.1 GCA_030248825.1 Pseudanabaenaceae cyanobacterium MP8IB2.15
AATCAAACCATAATCCACATCACCCTACCGATATCCTAACTAGTTAATTGGAATGAGGTAAATTTGGGACGCAGAAGCTCTAAGGCTTTGGCGCGATGACTGATCTTAGCTTTGAGATCGGGAGTCATTTGGGCAAAAGTTAGGGCGTATTCAGGAACATAGAACACTGGGTCGTAGCCAAAACCTTGTTCGCCGCGAGGAGCCAGCAGGATTTCGCCAGCACAGATCCCGATAGCATCGGCGACGATCGAACCATCAGGTGATGCCACCGCGATCGCACAAACAAATTGCGCCTGTCGATCTAATTCATTGCCCAGTTCAAATAACAATCGATCGATTCTTTCCGCATCATTCTCACCATAACGGGCAGAATATATACCTGGCGAACCATTCAGCGCATTTACTTCTAATCCCGAATCATCGGCAATCGCCCACTCACCCGTGGCTAAAGCTACTTGGGAGGCTTTGAGGTGAGCATTAGCTAAAAAGGAATCTCCCGTCTCTTCAACATCGATCTCATCAGGCTTAGGAAGTAGTTGAAAGCCTTGTCCAGATAGATATGACTGAAACTCTACGACTTTGCCATAGTTGCTGCTGGCGATGATTAAGTTGGGATTCATATGGTTAACGATCAATGAGAAGTTATAAATGGAAGTTTTAGGAAATCAATACCTAATTAAATCGAAAATGTTGCTTAATTACATCCAATTTGGTGCAGTGCCAGAAGTCAATATGAGAAGCGATCGTGCGATCGGGATTTATGCTCAATTCGCTCCATCCATCGACTGAAATACGGGGCTTCCAAGGTAGAGGCGCATTCCAACTCATCGTCCATCGAGTTGTAATCTTATCATCTGTCTGGCTGATTTCATGCAGATCGAGTTTAAGCGAACTAAACCAAGTGGTGATGAAACCGATCATCTGCTGGTAACGCTTCAAACCCCGAAACTCGTATACTGGGTCTTTAAAATAGACATCCTCGGCATAAACACTGTAGGTCTGTGCTTCAGGGAATTTCTGATAATCTGATTTGATAATCTCAATTAAATCCATATTTGTTTTGGCTGTATTCAATCTGCTGAGCGTTCAGACATTTACTCTACTTTTTCACATATTGCGATCAAACTCTCTACATCCGAAGGGAATTCTTTTTTGGCAATCATCCTCGCAAATACGACATAGCAGTCATCTTTACTACCATCTTTTCTTGGATATCCCAACCATAAGAAAACAATTGTTTTTTTGTCACTAAAAAGTCTGAAGAATATCCTGTATCGATCTGGCAGACCTTTACCTTTTAGCCGCTTATATGGATGCAAATTTTCATACAATTCATATTGCTTATCTTCAGGATTTGCAGGAACAAACTCTAGAATAGATCTTGTTAGACTAGTGAATAGTTTGACAGTTTCATGTCTCTTATACTCTTTTTGAGTTAGATTTTCCTCTAGTTTTAGTGACCGATGCCGAAGCTGTTGTTCTTGTTGAGCAATGAGAGGATGCAGATATATCTTCCACCCGTTAATTTCTAGGGGAGCCACTAGTCTAGGGAAACTCCTGCGGTAAGTCTCATAGCTTCGTCATACATTTCTTGAGTATATGGAACAAGCTTAGAAGGATCTGCCTCTACTTCTTGCCAGAGAAAATCAAGAAATTGCTTAAGTGTTTCCTCGTCTTCAAACCGCTCATGAGCGGTTTGAGGTTCTACTAATGACGGACTAGGACAGGATTTAACAGAAAGTGACTTATTCATGTATATATTCATAACTCATTGCTTAATCATAGCTTTTCGGTAGGTAAAACGACAGTTCAGGTCATTCGATCGAATGTGCGATATTGGATAGCTTCAGCGACATGGGTAATTTGGATGTTGGGTTCACCTGCGAGGTCGGCGATCGTGCGCGAGACTTTGAGAATTCGATCGCTAGCACGGGCCGACAATCCCAAACGTCTAATCGCGGCTTCGATCATCAGGCGGGAAGCATCATCCAATAGACACCAATGGCGCAGATGACGACTTTGCATTTGAGCGTTGCTATTGATGTTACCGATCTCGTCTTGACGGAACCGTTCCTGCTGAATTTTACGGGCGACTTCAACTCTCGATCGAACACGGTCAGAAGCTTCACCTTCACGGTGGCTGGTGATTTCTTCGGGTTGGAGGCGACTGACATGAACTTGCAGATCGATCCGATCCATCAACGGCCCCGATAACCTCGCCCAGTATTGCTCCCTTTGTTTGGGTGAACAGGTGCAGGGTTGGATGGTGTCGCCGTAATAGCCACATTGGCAGGGATTTGTACTAGCAACTAGGGTAAATTGGGCGGGGAAGGTGACAGACTGGCGAGTACGAGAAATGCTGACGTAGCCATCCTCAAGTGGTTGGCGTAAGAACTCCAAGACATCGCGCTTAAATTCTGTCAGCTCATCCAAAAATAAAATGCCGTGTGTGGCTAATGAAATCTCGCCAGGTTTGGGAAAACTGCCGCCGCCAACTAGGGCTGGGCCAGAAGCGGAATGATGTGGACTGCGAAATGGTCGATCGATCACTAAGCCTTTGCCGCGCAGCAAACCCGCCACAGAATGGATTTGAGTGACTTCCAACGCTTCCTTGAAAGACATCGGCGGTAAAATGCTGGGTAATCGCCGCGCCAACAGCGTTTTACCCGATCCAGGGGGGCCGACGAAGATTAAATTATGTCCACCTGCTGCGGCAATTTCCAGAGCGCGACGGGCATGGTTTTGACCTTTAACATCCTTGAGATCGAGTTTAATCTCCTTTGTGGTATGAGCCGTGAGATCGGTTTGAGTGGGAGTTGGTGCGTATCGATCGGGATGAGCAAGAAAGTCGCCCACTTCGATCAAACTGCGGAGACCATAGACCTTAAGCCCCGCCACAACTGCCGCTTCTGCCGCATTTTCAAACGGTACGATCATGCCCTTGATCCCCATTTTGATCGCCGTTGCCGCAATCGGTAGAACTCCCGCCACTGGACGCAAACCACCATCTAGCGAAACTTCACCTAAAAACAAGTGATCACCGAGTAATTGAGGATCGACTTGCTCGGAAGCGGCGAGAATTCCGACACTGATTGGCAGATCGAAGCTGGGACCTTCTTTGCGTAGATCGGCAGGAGTGAGGTTCACCACGATTTTTCGCATCGGAAAGGCATAGCCCGAATTTTTGAGAGCCGCCTTGACTCGCTCCTTCGATTCCTGCACCGCCATATCAGGTAAGCCAACCACGACAATTCCAGGCAATCCACCTGCGACATCGACTTCGACCCCGACCTGAATGGCGTTAATGCCCAAAATTGATGCACTCCAGACTCTGGCTAACACGCTGTTTCCCCAGAAAGAACTCCAGTAAAGACTTTCTCGGCTGGCCCAGTCATAAATACATGGTTATTCTCGGCTGACCAGTGAATACGGAGATCGCCACCTGGTAAGTTAACGGTGCAATTTCGATCGAACTTACCATTCAATACACCTGCCACCACAGCAGCGCAAGCTCCCGTTCCACAAGCCAGAGTTGCTCCTGCCCCGCGTTCCCACACCAGCATTTTGATCCGATCGGGCGAAACCACTTGGATAAATTCGGCGTTAGTGCGCTGCGGAAAAGCAGAATGATATTCAAACTTCGGCCCAAGCTCGTTTAGGGAAATTGTCGTAACATCATCAACAAACGTAATGCAGTGAGGATTGCCCATACTAACTGCGGTCACCTGCCAATCTTCACCATCAACTTGCAATGGTACTGCTATTGCCTTGTCTTTTGGCGCAACTAGTTTGGTCGGGATTTCTTCTGCGACTAAAATCGGCTCTCCCATATCTACAGTTAACTGACCATCAGGATTTAGTTCGATCGAGATTAAACCTGCATTGGTATGGATTTCATAACGGTGATCTACAGGCTCGATCCCCAGATCGATCATGAACTTTGCCAGACAACGAATCCCGTTACCGCACATCTCTGGCTCCGATCCGTCAGAGTTATAGATCCGCATCATATAACTGTCCTTGTTAGTTTCCTCAGGCAATAAAAAAATTACCCCATCAGCACCGATGCCAAAGTTTCGATCGCACCAATGTACTGCTCGATCGGGGGTAAGTAGAGGCTCGGTTCGATCGCGGTTATCAATCAAGATAAAGTCATTACCAAGACCTTGATATTTAGTAAAAGAAATGTCCATTCCAGACCCATACTCTTAAGATAAAGTTAATTTTAACTCAGTATTTCGACGGTAACTTTGTTTTATAGGACTTCCGCAAAATGCGAGGTAATCACAAATCCAGAGTTTACGGCAACCCGCACCAATGTGAGCCAGTAAACCGAAGTCGATCGAAGCGATCACCAGCATAGAATTACTTCATTAGAGCCTCTGGTGATTTATATGCAGCCAACTAACCCGAACCAATTTACCGAAAAAGCATGGGCGGCGATCGCTCGTACCCCCGATGTCACTAAGTCGGCGGGGCAGCAGCAGATCGAGAGCGAACACTTAATGAAAGCTCTGCTAGAAGAAGAAGGCTTGGCGACCAGCATTTTTAATAAAGCCGATGTCAGTGTGCAGAAATTGCGCGATCGAACCACCGAATTTATCGATCGACAGGCAAAGGTATCAGGCAGTAACACTGCGGTTTATCTAGGACGTAGCCTTGATGTTTTACTCGATCGATCTGAAGCAGAACGCAAAACATTTGGCGATGATTTTATTTCGATCGAACATTTTCTGATGGCTTACACCAAGGACGATCGCTTCGGCAAAGCATTATTGCAAGAAGTGGGACTAGATGAGGCTAAGCTGAGAAAAATCATCGAGCAAATTCGCGGTAATCAGAAAGTGACCGACCAAACTCCCGAAAATAAGTATGAAGCCCTCGAAAAGTATGGGCGCGATCTGACTGAATTAGCGAAGGAAGGTAGACTCGACCCCGTAATCGGTCGGGATGATGAAATTCGCCGCACGATCCAGATCTTGTCGCGTCGCACCAAAAATAATCCCGTGCTAATTGGTGAACCAGGTGTGGGCAAAACCGCGATCGCCGAAGGATTAGCCCAACGGATCATTAGTGGTGATGTGCCTGAGTCTTTGCGAGATCGAAAGTTGATTGCCTTGGATATGGGAGCTTTGATTGCAGGGGCAAAATATCGCGGCGAGTTTGAAGAACGTCTCAAAGCTGTGCTCAAAGAAGTCACAGAATCGCAAGGACGGATCGTGCTGTTTATCGATGAAATTCATACAGTTGTCGGTGCAGGGGCGACCCAAGGTGCGATGGATGCGGGGAACTTACTAAAACCAATGCTGGCAAGGGGTGAACTGCGCTGTATTGGTGCTACAACTTTGGATGAATATCGCAAATTTATCGAAAAAGATGCGGCATTGGAACGTCGATTCCAACAAGTCTATATCGATCAGCCCAATGTCGAAGATACGGTTTCGATCCTGCGTGGATTGAAAGAAAGATATGAGTTACATCACGGCGTGAAGATTGCTGACAGTGCCCTGATTGCGGCGGCGACACTCTCCACCCGCTACATTAGCGATCGATTTTTACCCGATAAAGCGATCGATCTAGTCGATGAAGCTGCTGCCAAGTTAAAAATGGAAATCACTTCCAAACCAGAAGAATTAGATGAGATCGATCGAAAGATCTTGCAAATGGAAATGGAACGGCTTTCCCTCAAAAAAGATACCGATCCCGATTCCCTCGATCGAGTGGATAAATTGGTAAAAGAGCTAGCCGACCTCAAAGAGTCTCAGGCAAGTCTATCAGCGCAGTGGCAATCGGAAAAAACCACGATCGATAATGTCCGCAAACTCAAAGAAGAAATCGATCGAGTCAATGTCGAAGCCCAGCAAGCCGAACGGGATTACGACCTCAATCGCGCTGCCGAACTCAAATATGGCAAGCTCACCGACCTCCAACGTCAACTCCAGCAAGCCGAAGTCCGTCTCACCGAAACTCAAACTACGGGTCGATCTCTACTGCGTGAAGAAGTTACCGAGGAAGACATCGCCGAAATTATCTCAAAATGGACGGGCATCCCAGTTGTAAAACTGGTGGAGTCGGAAAAATCGAAACTGCTTTACCTCGAAGATGAACTGCATAAGCGTGTGATCGGTCAAACCGAAGCAGTAACGGCTGTAGCGGATTCGATCCAACGCTCCCGTGCTGGACTTGCCGATCCCAACCGCCCGATCGCCAGCTTTATCTTCCTTGGCCCCACGGGTGTGGGCAAAACCGAGCTAGCAAAAGCTCTCGCCGCATATATGTTCGATACCGAAGACGCGATGGTACGGATCGATATGTCCGAATATATGGAAAAGCACAGTGTTTCGCGTTTGGTTGGCGCACCTCCAGGCTATGTCGGGTATGAAGAAGGCGGTCAGCTTACAGAAGCAATTCGTCGTCGTCCCTATGCTGTGATCTTGTTTGATGAGATTGAGAAAGCTCATCCCGATGTGTTTAACATCATGCTGCAAATCCTTGATGATGGGCGCGTTACTGACTCCCAAGGTCGCACCGTGGACTTCAAAAATGCCGTAATTATTCTTACGAGTAATATCGGTTCTCAATTCATTCTCGATATTGCGGGTGATGACTCTCGGTATGAAGAGATGCGCGATCGAGTGATGGAGACAATGAGATCGAGTTTCCGCCCAGAGTTTCTCAATCGGATTGATGAGATTATTATCTTCCATGCCTTACGACGTGACGAGTTGCGCCAGATCGTGAAGCTGCAAGTGAAGCGATTGGAACTACGTCTTGCCGAACGCAAACTCTCGCTCAAGCTCTCCGAAGCTGCCCTAGACTTCATTGCTGAGGTTGGCTACGATCCTGTCTATGGTGCGCGTCCACTTAAACGTGTGATCCAACGCCAACTAGAAACCCAGATTGCTAAATCCATTCTTCGCAGCGATTTTACCGACGGCGATGTGATCTTTGTCGATGTTGAGAACGAACGTCTCGCGTTCAAACGGCTACCAAATGAGATATTGACGACTTCTCCTAGTTGATCGGGTGATTGAACAAATTCCGTGACGCATTCCCCGTCCTCGCGAAGCAGGGCGGGGTTAGGAGCGGTCAGGGTTTTGAGGTCGATCGAGCTTCCTAATTAAGA
>JARCMB010000132.1 GCA_030248825.1 Pseudanabaenaceae cyanobacterium MP8IB2.15
ACAGATGTTTAGGTTGATAGAAATGCGCGGTGACAGTGCTTGACGATTCATCATAAGTTTCACTCTTAGTATTCGACATACCTAAATTTGAGATAGATATATGAAATTTAATGTGGCTATCGATCGAGATGAAGACGGTGTTTGGTTTGTAGAGTGCGCTAGCATTCCTGGTTGTGTTAGTCAAGGTCAGACCAAAGAGCAAGCCCTGATTAATATTCAAGATTCGATCGTCGCCTGCCTTCAAGTCAGAGCAGAGAGAGGTTTGCTCGGCTAACTGTAAGTGAATTTGTTGGTGCTACTTGATGTAGAAAGCGATCTCGTCTCAATAACTTTTAGACCTCAGATCGATCGAATAAATCTTGATAAGACTGACGATATTCTTGACTCTTCAAAAGCTGGATCGTCCGCAAAAACGTCCATAACATTTTGGGTTAATTTAGACTGAGTAAAGGCATGAGAAATTTGGGAACGGGCAGAACGATCGCCAGCATTAAAACCAGCATTACTAAACCGATGATGTCTCTACTCATGCCTAACTCTGTGACCTCATCTAGTGTCGCCTGTCTGTGACTTTTAAGCAGAAATAAGCCAAGTGCGATCGACAGTAGCCAAGGTTGAATTAGAAAAGCTAGCATCAACAGTAATAACCTTGAAACTTTACCGACACTGACTGCCAACTTTTGCCCAAAAATCGCGTGGACGAACTGCCCACCTTCAAGATTACCTACAGGCATCAGCCCCACTGCCGTGATTACCAATCCTAACCAACCCGCCGCCGCCAGAGGATGCAGGTCGATCGAACTATTACTAAATCTTCCCAGCGTCACAATCTGCGCCACCAAGGCGATCGAGATCGATATTTTCGGATCGAATGGCAAAAAACTATCGATCGAATCTGGCACGATCACTACTGGCAGCGATGGCGAAAGTACTAATCCCCCAACTAGGATCGGTAAGGCGAGGATTAATCCTGCTATTGTCGGCGCGATCGCCAGATCGAACAAAGCGCGACGATGAGGAACTGGAGATCGAACAAAAGATAAAGCTCCCAAAGTTCCAAGTGCAGGAAAAAATGGCAGGATTAAAGGTGGCGTTAACTTGACTTGATAGTGAGCCGCCACGATCCGACGGGCGATTTCTCTCGCAGTGACGATCGCCACCGCCGCCGTCAGGTAGATCAGCCCCGATTGCCAACCAGAAGTGATTCCCGCCCAACTAAGTTCGGATAAGCTTGGTTGAGCGATCCTAATCCCCAGCCACAGGGTGGTTAAAGTTGCTGCTACCGCTAAAATCAAATGGGGAACTAGGTTACTTGACGCAGATGTGAGAGCGTGATCGGAGTTAGGAACGATCGCAAAAAAATATTTTGGTTCGGATGCTGCTTCAGTCTCTGATTGGTCGGGATCTTCTGGTTGGCTTTGGAGTAAAAGTAGGAATCGATCGGCAAATGCGGCGTGGACTTTGGTTTTGATGATCTCGTAGGCTGCCGTAGTAGGGCTGGACTTATGTTTTTTTAGCTGATTTTTTGGATCGGGATTGTAGCGCAGTTGCCCATAGCAAATTACCGCCCCTTGTCGATATTCCACTGACTGTAAGTAAAAAACATTCCAAGGAAAACAAGCTCTCAACTCGACTTCTTCGGCTTTTGTGAGGAGAGGATCGATCGGCAGCTTCGGTAAATCTAAAATCGCCGTTTCTAGATCTCGATCTGTGGGAACTAGCTTAAAGTAAAGCCAAGCCGCGCTCAGAACCAAGAAGGTTAGTAGAGAGTTAGGGATCGATCGATGCAACACCAGAGTCCAAGTTGATACTAGGATTGGAACTGCGATTGCAATTAACCAAGCTATCGATCGATGCCTCAAAAAATCACTCACTTTCATATTCTTAAATCTTAAATCATCTGACGAAATCGAGACCTATCTTTTATCTGCCGAATTGTGACTGAGCATTAGGAATCTGAACAACATTACCAAAATTGTATTACCAGTAATAGACCAAACTCGTCTAGAATTCTCAGAATTAAGCATAGGAGAAACTATGACCAGTCCACCACAAAATGTCACTGTGAAATGTCCTAAATGCGATCATACCTATGAGGATTGGTACAGAGGCTCTGTAAATCTTGACCTAGATAACTTCGACGATGAATATTTAGACCGATGTTCGAGTGCTGTCTGTCCTTACTGTGGTCATAAGGTTTACTTCAATACGCTCATCTCAAAAGATGGAGTATTTTATCTAAGCTAATTGAACCTTATCTGAAATATATGCTTCTTTTGATGAACTACCCCACCCTGCTACGCGAGGACGGGGAATGCGTCACGGAATTTGTTCAAATCGATCGCACGTCAATCAAGTTAGTAGTGATCGCTTTCATCTATCATCTATCTAACACCTGCTCTAGGTAGCTCGCAAGAGGGGCAGATATTAATGCACTCCCTTAGGGATTATCAAGCAGATGCGATAATGGATTCTGAGGCCAGGGTTTTAGTTAAAACATGGAAACAACACATATTAGGCAAGCGTACCGTTGTATTTTCTGCCAACATCAAACTAAGCAATACTCTGGAGAATGCAAATGCACGCCTCTCCCTATGCTTTATCAGGCTTATGCTTAAGCGCGTTGCTACCGTTTCTTGAGTATGCCAAATGGGTTCTATAACAGCATTACCCACACTCGCCAATCAAAAGGGTGATCGGGAGATCATTTTCTCTGCTAGAGTGAGGATATAGCATTTGGACATCAAATAAAATTTTAGTGAGTTAGTTTAAGTAGACATAGTATTTTATTCCTTATTAAATTAATAAAAATATGTTCGATCGAGTATTAATCTGTACGGACTTTTCTGATGGCTTGCTTCGTTTAGGGCAATTTCTTGAAAGTCTCTCTTTAGGAGGGATGAAACAAATTGTTTTTCTACATATCGTATCCTTATCCGAAAAAGGGGTTATCCCACGAGTTGATGTAGAGAAAATGAAACAAGCCCGCTCTCGCTTAGAAGGTGCGGTTGGGGAAAGTCCTGCTGGAGTGGAAGTCAAAATAGAAATTCAATCTGGACAAATAGTTCAGAAAATTCTTCAGGCAGCTCAAGAATATCAGTCAGAATTAATTGTGGTGGGATCGCAAAGTCAGACATTATTCACCGAAAAGTTAATGGGTAGTACGATGGCTGCACTGTCTCAGCAAACAGCTATACCCCTATTCGTAATCCGTCCTCAATTAATTTCTGCTTACACTTCTGAAGAATTGAACCTCCGATGTCAGCATTTATTTCGTTCTTTGCTGCTACCCTACGATGACAGCGAACCTGCTAAGTATCTGGTGCAACAAGTGAAACATTTAGCAGGGAAGCAGACTGGCAGATTTTTGGAGCGGTGCGAACTGTGCTGGGTTGAAGACAGCCTTACCCCACCACAAGCTTACAATACTCTGTCCCAACTTAAAATCGATCTCGAAGAGGTAAATTTACAAGTAGAAATAGGGATGCGACAAGGACACAGCTGTAGTACTGAGATTCTCCAAGCTGCTCAAACTGCTGACGTTAGTGCGATCGCCGTGTCAACAGGTACGATCGGTAAATTGCAAGAGTGGTTTGTCTCAAGTTTTGCCTCAGAACTATTGCGTCATAGCTGTCGTCCCGTGATCTTTTTCCCACCCCGACGCTAAAGCGAGCAGTCGTTTAGAAAAAAGGTCTGCTACTTCTTTCATTTGAAAGTTGACAGTACCAAAAGATCGATCGAGTCTAAGTTGCCGCCACCAGCGATTAGCAAAATGAAGATTTGAGCATCGGCAATTAAATTTAACAAAACTCTTGACATATATCTAGAGCATCAGATATGATTTGATGCTTATGCCTTGCTTTAGGCGAGATACATATTTCATTTTCTAGTCCTCTCACTAAAACTGCAGTAATTAGTGCATGAATAAGCCTACACATATCACGCCTGCTTTTGCTCTACCAGATCTAGTAGAAATTCAGCGGGAAAGCTTCCGATGGTTTCTGGAAGAAGGTTTGATTGAAGAATTAGACAGTTTTTCACCCATCACCGATTATACAGGTAAGATGGAGCTGCATTTCGTTGGTAAGGACTATAAGCTCAAAAGCCCTAAGTATAGTGTCGATGAAGCCAAACGACGAGATGCAACTTACGCGGTACAAATGTATGTCCCGACGCGCCTGATCAACAAAGAAACAGGTGAAATCAAAGAACAAGAGGTGTTTGTTGGCGATCTGCCATTAATGACAGATCGTGGCACATTCATCATCAATGGCGCAGAGCGGGTCATTGTTAATCAGATCGTGCGTAGTCCTGGGGTTTATTACAAATCTGAAACCGATAAAAATAGCCGACGTACCTACAACGCTAGTTTAATCCCAAATCGTGGTGCCTGGCTAAAGTTTGAAACCGACAAAAACGACCTCGTGTGGGTACGGATTGACAAAACCCGTAAGCTTTCTGCTCAGGTATTGCTCAAAGCACTAGGCTTGACTGACGCTGAAATCTTTGATTCCTTACGCCATCCTGAATATTTTCAGAAAACAATTGATAAAGAAGGGCAGTTTGACGAAGAACAAGCCCTGATGGAACTTTATCGTAAACTGCGACCAGGTGAACCTCCTACGGTTACAGGTGGTCATCAGTTGTTGGAGTCTCGCTTCTTCGATCCTAAACGTTATGATTTAGGGCGAGTTGGACGATACAAACTCAACAAGAAACTACGTCTCAATATTCCTGACACCACTCGCGTCCTTACGCCTGAAGATATTCTGTCAGCGATCAACTATCTGATCAATCTAGAGTTTGATGTCGGTCAGGTTGACGATATCGATCACTTGGGTAATCGCCGCGTGCGGTCAGTCGGAGAATTGTTGCAAAACCAAGTGCGAGTTGGACTTAACCGCCTAGAGCGGATCATTCGGGAACGGATGACTGTTTCTGATGCCGATTCTCTTACACCTGCATCGTTGGTCAACCCCAAACCATTAGTTGCGGCGATCAAGGAATTCTTTGGCTCCAGCCAGCTCTCTCAGTTTATGGATCAGACTAACCCTCTAGCAGAACTGACTCACAAACGTCGCCTTAGTGCCCTCGGGCCTGGTGGTTTGACCCGTGAACGCGCAGGCTTTGCTGTGCGGGATATTCACCCTAGCCATTATGGTCGGATCTGCCCGATCGAAACTCCAGAAGGTCC
>JARCMB010000133.1 GCA_030248825.1 Pseudanabaenaceae cyanobacterium MP8IB2.15
CGAAGCTTTGGCTTGCGGTGTACCCGTGATCGGTTATGCCAGAGGCGGCCCCGTCGAGATTATCAGACACAATGAAACTGGCGTTTTAGTAGAACCCGATAACATCGAGAGTTTATGTGAAGCAGTGATGTCTGTGTCACGCATTAAGCGCACGGTCTGTCGCCGTCAAGCCGAAACCCAGTACTCAATTCAAGCCTTGGGCGATCGGTTCGAGCAATGGTTTTTCGACATTATGCGTAAGCAACATTGAGTCCAGAAAATCATGATTATGCGTTGTGTTATACATTCAATCTGAAATTGATCTGGCATTATGTTGAGTAATATTTCATTATTTGACTTTTGCCATGATTACCACTTCACAGTTCCCCGCTCAAGTGGCTCAGGATTATTTCCAAACTTCTGTTCAAACTTTTGCGGTAGGCAATCAACGCATCATTGTGATTCAGCCAAACGGTAGTAAGTTCGATCGATTTGAAGCTGATCAAGTACTCAAAACAATTGACAATTATGGGGCTGCTCATGCCTTAGTCGAGCCTGATCCAATCGCTCGTTTTTTACTCGATCTGCGTCATGCTGAACTTTTGGACAGTGGCGGTTTGAATACGCTTGTGGTTGCCCTGAAAAATGCGACTGCGCTTGGTACAACTCTTTCGCTTTGCTGCCTGCAAGACACAGTGAAATTGGTGTTTGAAATTACGCGCATGGATGAGGTTTTTACAATTTTCGATCGATCCGAAACCTTTATCACCCTGATTCAAACTAGACCAACACAGATTGAGCTAGTGGCTGCCTAGGTTTAACTGAGTCTTAGGAATTTTTTGTTTTTTTGATTGCAGGCTCTAATCGCAAAAGCCGACCACTGCTATCGGTGCGATATGTCCAAGTTTTACCATTGCCCGCTAAAATTACCCGCCAGCCTTTGACCAGAACCTGTCCACAGAGTTCATCGGGCTTAGCCAATCCTAAACAGCTATCTGACCAAGTTTGACGACTTGCTTGCTTGATTTCGATCTGAGCGGAATCGATCGAGGGATTGCTCTTTTTGGCTAAATCTTGACGGATGGCTTTAGCAACTTCGGCAGGTAAGCTTTTTCGTTTGTTTGGTGGGCGATTTTGAGCGATCGATGGTTCTAAAAACTGAAATTGGCATAGCCAGATGCCAGTGAGCAATAAACATATCAGAAGCCTAGATTTGCGGAAATTTGGCATTTTTAACATAATCGTTTCCACCTAGTTTAATTGTCGTCGAAACTCTTTCGGGGTCAGTCGCATGGGGTTTTGAGAGTCCCAGATCCCATTTTCCAAAAGTCTGGCTTCAGATTGAGCGCGTTTCAGCATGTCATCATACCTAACATTAGGCGGCATCAGATCGAACAGCACATAGCCTTCCTCGATCAGTTGGAGATTAATCAGTCGATCGCCACTCCAAATATAAGCCAGCAGACGATCGGAGCTATCCTTGCGATCGACATCAAACTCAAACACTACTGTTTGGTCTTTGATCAGTTTTTCCAATTGCTCACGCGCCCGATCGCCCCAAGGACTCTGCTCTCGTAAAGGTGAACTTATGCCAATCAACCGTATTCGTTGCACTACACCTGTGTCATCCGTAGCTAAAGCTGCCTCGATTGTCTGACCACTCACCACCCGTTTTACCACCCAGTTTTCGCCATCTTTTGGTGTCTGGGTACGCGACCACTGGATCGCGAAATTACCGCAGATCAGCACCACCAGAAGTATGACCCAGAATAGAGATATGGTTTTCTTGGCACGCCTGCGTTCGGACATAGGATAGAGGTCAGGGATGAAAGAATAGGTTAGTCGTGGTCGAGGGGTAGACTGCTGAACCAAAAGCGTTTCTTCTTGGGAAAATGGCGACCAAATTGGAGTTGGTAAACTTCATCTTCATCTTGGGTTTCTAGTTCCAAATCCGAGCATGCATAACTCACACAAGCTAAAGCATATCCTTGTTGTTTCAATCCCTGTGATAGTCCGATTGCTTCTGGCTGATCGAGCTGCCCAGACTTGACTCGCACCGCACAAGTAGTACAGGCTCCATTCCGACAGGCAAAGGGTAGCTCGATTCCCTGCTCTTCTGCTGCTTCTAGGATGTAACGATCGCCGCTAATTTCAATTTCATGCTGCTCACCTGTGTGTCGATCGATGATGCGTAATCTATGGATCATTGTGATTAGGTTCGGGTGGGAATCATGCCTGTTAGACGCGCATAGGCAAACAATCCGCCAGCATCAATTACAGGCGCAATATCACCTAGAGGCTTTAACTCAAAAATTTCGCCCGTCGTCTCATTCGTGATGCGGTTATTGGCAAAGTCTAAGTTAGCGATTTGACCTGTGACGAATCGATCGCAAAGTCGATCGATCGATTCCCAAGGATAAAGCTCACCAGTGGCGGTACAGTTACGAAAGAAGATCCGCGCATAAGATTGAGCAACTACTGCTTCTATACCTGCGGCTCCTAGGGCAATCGGCGCGTGTTCGCGGGATGATCCACAGCCAAAATTTTCACCCGCAATTACGATCGGATAAAGCGATTTCATTGCGCCTTCAACCATAAACTTACCGTATCGATCGGGTAACCCTGCCATGGCATAGCTACCAAGCTTGTCATATTCGTCAGGCTTTGATGGCACGAGCGTTAAATATTCTGCTGGGATAATCTGATCTGTGTCGATATTGTCATCGACCACAAACACTTGCCCTCTAACGATTCTGCTCATAAATTAAACTTGAAATTGCAACTATCCGTCTTTGGTTATCGTAACACGGGCTGAGATCTTGCATTTAGCTTGTAGTTAAGGTCGATCGTGCTCTCTTCCTTTAAGAGAATTTAAATGGAATTTAACCTTGGATTTTTCTGATGTGCGGTATTAATTGATCTGGTTATCTAAACACAAAGGAGAATCCGTTATGTCACTGACTCTAACCAAAGAAGTTGTTAAAACAGAGATGATCTCAAAACAGGAAATATCTGAAGTCCTCTGGATGCCTGAATTGCTGTCTTCTCTAAACGAAGATGAAGAAGAGAGTGATGAAGACCTCGAAGAGGATGAAGAAGACGAAGAAGGCGATGAGGGAGATTCTGACGAAGCCTAGTAAGTTAATTAGATCGGAATTCGATCGATCTCACCTATTTTTATGGGAGGTCGATTTTTTTGATTTTTAGAATCGATCGGAGCATCGAGATATTGATTATAATGCTGACTACAGTTCATCCTCAATCTCAGATCATGCAGAATAGTCCCGAATCCGCCAAAGAACTTGACTTGCCAGAGCCAAGTGAGAATGGTCTGCAAGTTTCTCCAGAGTTCGATCGAATCAATCCTCCAGATCCTCAAATCACCCCATTTGACATTACTAGAGCGCGAGAAAGAACAAGTGCTTCGATCGCTCTTATCCTTGCGATCACACTAGCATCAGTATTCGGGATATCGTTAGTTCTGTTAAGTTTAGGGATATCTTTCGACAAGATTAGTGCAACAGAAGCCAAAGATATATTTAGCCTCATTCTAGTTGCGCTGGTCGGTTTAGCAGGAAGTTCGATCGGGTTTTATTTGGGGGCTAATTTCGGTGCTAGGAGGATTTGATCCTTTCAGAGATCTTGTTCCCCTCTCCGACAAAAAGAGGGGTTAGGGGGAATGTAACTATCGCCGATTTTTTTGCAGGACTTCCAATAAATTAGACTGGGCTTGAGTTGGAATCAGATCGATCAAAGGAATTTCGCGCCGACCACCACCGACCTCGACCTTGATGTTAGACAGAACTTCAGTCACGATCTTTTGATCGATCGGATCGACAAGCAAAGGATAAAACTTTTCGGCTAAAGGAGTATGCAAGTGAGCATCGTTCAAGTACAAATGCCACTTCGCAATGTCGATATAGACCTCTTCGGCGATCGAGGCGGCAAGTCTTTCAATAGTTTCTGAGGTATTCATAATAATTAATTATAAAAGGATATTTATTAATGGATATTTACTTCTTAGAGATTGCCCAAATCCCATGACCAAGGAGGAACAAAGCCCAGACACTTGTTGCCATAACTGACCAATCCCACTCGGCATAAGTGAGCAGACGCACAAACCACATACAAGAATTACAAGCGGCAAATATACCGACATGCACGGCGAAATTAACGCGAGCTTCTAAACGCTGATATTCTGGATCGCTAGGGTCTGGTGGGCGAGATAAACGTGGGCGAGAAAAAATAGAAGCCATAAAGTCGAAATGAGCGTCGATTTGGTTAGTTATTTACAATCTAGTATCGCATTTTTGAGACAGGTAACTAGAGTTTGAATTTGAG
>JARCMB010000134.1 GCA_030248825.1 Pseudanabaenaceae cyanobacterium MP8IB2.15
ATTCAGCGCCGCCCATGTCAACAAAGCCGCCACAGGATTGAGGTCAGAGCCATAGGCTTCACAACCAATTCGCGCCGCCTCAAAGGGAATGCTGCCACCACCACAAAAGGCATCGCCAACGCGGGGAATATGTCCAAACCGCTTAATTCCCAATTGTTGCACAAACTCACTGAGATTTGCGGCACTAGTTCCTAAATGGGCGTTAATCTCTTGCCATGCCGATTCTGATAGATTATCCATCTGTTCGGGGCGATCGCAATACTCTAACTTGTGGTCATAGGAGAGCTTGCCGAAAACCAATTTCTGCAAGGCTTCGCGCTCATCCTTAGTAATTTTTGCCCTTAGCTTCCCCTCCTCTGCAAACCATTCCTGACGCTCCTTAGTATTCAATCGCTCCCAAACCTCCTTGAGCGAAATTGCCTTAGTCTTCCGTAACCATAGCCCCTCTTCATCCATCATCAATAGTTTAAGAAAGATTTCGCGATCGCGCTTCGGATCATCAGTCGATGGCAATAGCAACCCTAAAATCGTCGCCCTCACTAAAATTAACGGCTTCCGTCCCCACCATTTCCCTAGTCCTGTCAAGGTTTGCGAATAGTTCGATTTTCGCTCTTTGTAAGACTCTTTAGACAGCTTAGAGATTGGTAACTGGGTTTCGATGAATGACTGCACGTTATTACTTGATAAATTAGTTAAATTGATTTGTAGTTGAGCAAACTATCTTGTTAGGAGTTTACCAAGTCTTCTAGCTTCAGAAATAGAAGCACCATTAGCAGTAAACACCTGAATGTTATTTACAGTAACGTAGTCTTTATCATCCGTAATAATTCGTATTTGTCCTGCCCCTGCTTGACTAATAGCTTCAATAATAAAGAGATCATATCCATCAAGCGCTTGCGTCTCAAATCTTACCAGTGCGGCTTTAGTCACTTTGTCATTTACCAGCAAGTCAGCAGAAACACCAATCATTTCGACTTGACTCCATACTGACTGGACTTCAGCGACAACGTTAGCTCGTTCCTCAAGCAAGGTGTTTCGGTAGTCTTTTAGTATTAATGCAGATAGGTTATTTCTATTTTTATAAATTTTGAACTCAGTAGTCTCTATTACATGGGCTAGTTCTGAAAGCATCAATCCTGAATAAGCAATTGTTGCACCAGCTTTAAGAGCTTTTTTGATATATGGAAGGTATTTACTAAGGTTCCTTTGAACTCTTCGGGCTTCACTTTCCGCTTTTCGTGGGTTCACATCTGCAAATCTAGCAAAATCTGATCTCGTAAGGTTAGGTACAGAAAATCTAGAATAAGTTTGCCACAGCCAAACGTTGGTATCAACCAAAAAAATGTCATCTGGCTGTGGGCTGTCAGATGCAATATCAATTACATCTGCTTGGACATTAAGGGCGATCGTCATGTCTAAAAACTAGCCGCATATTCCTCAACTACAGTATCTACAGCTTGTTGATACTGTTGATCGGCATAGTACTGCTTTGCATTGTCGATCACTCGCTTGAGTACATTAAGTCCTGTCTGAGGAATTTCCTTAAAATCCAGCAAACGAGTGAAATCGTCTGAATCAATGTTCTGTAAAAGTTGACCGATCGCATAGTTAAAAAATGCAGAAGCAAAGACTCCAACGCCTGTAAAGTCTAGTTGCACAGATTCACCTTTCTCTAGATGAGGAAAAATCATCTCATATAGCTTTTGTCCGCTATCGCTATCGGTAGCAAACTTACCTGTAATTTCATATACTTTACAAAGCATTTTCGTTCTCCCTATTTAAAATCTAATGCTGCTTGCATCCAAATCCTCAGATGCCAAACAGTAGTAAGCTTCATCACACTTCAGGGTGATATTAATAAACGTTCCTGAAAAATTAATCGTTTGTTTACTATATGTAACATCATTATCTGCGATCTTGACGTAACTGTCATTACTAAAAATCTTGAGAGTCCCTTGATTGTAATTAACGAACTCTTTGAGAAGATTTAAGCCTAGACCTCTAGGCACACCCATAACTGTAGTATTACCAGACTCAAGCGCCCACATTAGGGCATCTTTAGATGAAAAGTGTGAATTTGTGGGTAGCGTTCTAACTTTTGTGGGGATACCAATGCCAAAGTCAATTACTGAAAGCTCTAGATAATTTCTATTTGGATAGCACTGTCCACAGCTAAATACGCCAATTTCTGAATCACTATGCTCAAAAGCGTTGCCATAAATTTCTGAGACTTGCCCTGCGATCTCGTTTTGTAAAGGCTTACTTATATTGAGCCACCCTTTGCCTAGCCACTTTTCCAAAAGATACGCCATAATTTCAGATTTGTCGTGATGACGATCACTACGATAGGTTACGGAGTTACCGTCCCAAGGTTCTTGGCTTTCGCCAAAATAGTATAAAAATCCATTCTGAGCTAAATTCATTTTTATGCTTGGTGCAATGGTATGCCACAAGAAATTAACTCTGCCGCCACGGTGTTGAATAAAGTGTGCAAGCCCACCAAGAAATGCAACCCCGTTATGTCCTAAAAATTTACAATTTCTGAAGTCTAATTCAAAATCTTCATCGAAAGGTGAATTAGAAATTTGCTCCCACAATTTAAAAAGCTTGTTGTAATCTTCAGAAGCATTCCAAATTTTTGGAATTGAAAGACAAGTTGTCATAAATATAGATAAATTTGATTACTTATTTTCCTTACTACGAGGTTTGTGATCGCCATTATTCACATTCTCACTAGGTTCATCACTTTTACGATCTAGCTTGTCTGGCTGAAAGATTGTGGACGCAATCTTTGCAGGTGATTTATTCGCGTCAAAAATCGGCAAATTAAACCTTTCATCAAAGTAAATCGAGTCAGATACAGGATTTTCGGTCAGAGCAAACCTCACGGCTTTGCGCCAACCCTTGCCGCGACCAGTCAGAGCGTGTCCAGTCGCGGCATTGGTCATCGTAAATAACCACCATCGTTCTTCCGGTGCCAATCCTGACCATTTGCGGATTGCTGTTGGGATAACCGTCGGATCGCAGTCTTCCACTGCCCAGACAAGCAG
>JARCMB010000010.1 GCA_030248825.1 Pseudanabaenaceae cyanobacterium MP8IB2.15
CTTGTAAATAGTGCATTTTGGGGTTTTTCCATTTTTTTGAGACTCATTGTGAGATTAGCTAATTGCTAGTAATATTCAATAAAATTTTACTATTTAGAATAGCCTCTCTGAAACCCTCATTCTTTCGTGATAAATATTTTTTTGCCCAGATCACCTGCTGAATGTAGGTTTTAAAATTAAATCTGAGATTAACCCTGAAATATTCAACTCGATCGATCTTACAAGGCAATCATAATATTAATTTTATTTTCATCCATCACGCATATGCCTCAAATATTTGACCCAGTGCCTGGAAATGCGGAAGATGACAAGATCGTCTGCTGCTACGTCAACGCTACTAGTAAAATCCAAATTGCTCGGATTACCAATTTGCCCAACTGGTATTTCGAGCGGGTCGTGTTTCCCGGACAACATTTGATTTTCGAGGCATTACACACAGCTCAGCTTGAAATTCATTCTGGAATGATGGCAAGTTCGATACTTTCAGATATCATTCCATGTGTGCAGTTGCAGGTTGAAGAAGATGCTTCACCAGTTTTACCAAGCTGGATTCCCAAGCGGGCGATCAACCTCTCTGCCTAAAAGATGTTATCGAGTTAGGCATGGACTTTCTATCGCTTCAATATGGGGTTTTCCTGATCGGTCTTGTCGTTGTCTATTGGTCGATTCCTCACCTTCAGGCTCGATTAATAGTTTTGCTGCTGGCGAGTTTATTGTTTTACGCGCTGTTGCAAGCACAGTTTGTAGCGTTGTCGCTGGTCAGTACTGGGATTAACTTTTGGCTGGGATTACAGCTTAAAAACAGTGGGAAACGCTGGAAGCCTTGGCTTTTAGCATTGGGTGTCGGGCTAAATTTAGGCTTGTTGCTATTCTTTAAGTACGTGCCGTTTGTAAGTATGACGGCGGCGAATGTGTGGGGATGGCAAGGGGAGAATTCGATCGCGACATGGGCAAGCAAAAATATCATTGCGCCAATTTCAATTAGCTTTTTTACTTTTGAGATGATTGCCTATCAGGTGGATATCTCTCGTGGGGCGATGCCTGCGAGGGAATTACTCAGTTTTGCGGTTTACAAGACTTTTTTTGCCAAGCTTTTATCAGGACCGATCGTGCGCTATCAGGAGTTTGCGCCGCAGTTAATGTCTCGATCGAGACCCGATCCAGAGCAAGTTATTAATGGGCTGTGGCTGATTGCCTGTGGGGCGTTTAAAAAAGGCGTAATTGCCGATAATCTTGGGCAATTGGTGGATTTATCACTCGGCAATATCGAGCGTGCGGGCAGTGGCGATCTGTGGCTGGCTCTGTGTGGTTTTGCCTTGCAAATTTATTTTGATTTTAGTGGCTATATCGACATTGCTATGGGTAGTGCTTTGTTGCTGGGATTCAAATTGCCCCCTAACTTTGACTTCCCCTATTTTGCTGCCAGTATTAGCGAGTTTTGGCGGCGATGGCATATTACTTTGGGAAACTGGTTGCGGGACTATCTCTATATTCCCTTGGGCGGATCGCGGCACGGTTTAATTCGCACCTGTGTAAATTTAATCTTAATTATGTTGATTGCTGGGATCTGGCATGGCGCGAATTGGGGCTTTGTGATTTGGGGGATTTGGCATGGGCTGCTACTAGCGGGGCATCGTTTGTTTATGTCTTGCTGTGTGCGGTTTCAAGTGATGATCGATTTTTGGAAAACGATCTGGGGCAAGATTTTGGCGATCTTGCTAACTCAGGCTGTTGTTTTAGTTAGTTGGATTCCCTTCCGTTTACCGAAGCTAGCTGATACCCAGATCATGCTGCAAAGGTTATTTGGTAAAACCGCCGATCCACAGTTTGGGCTGAAAATTTACATCGAGTCGCTGGGCTTAACCGCAGGTCAAATTGCTTTATTGATGGCAGGATTGGTGATTGCCATGTTGGGGGTTTATTTATTCGATCGAGCCAAGTGGCGACTCAGCTTCCCAGTTAAGTTGGCGATGGTGCCAATCTGCCTCTACCTAGTGGCAATTCTAGGTCCACAGAGCAATTTGCCATTTATCTACTTTGATTTTTAGCTTTTTGGTGTTCAGGAATGTGTTTCTTTCGATCGAGAGCACGATCATTATTTCTGGTTCCATGTTGGTTGGGATGGCAAGCGTCGCGACTTTGGTGTGATGGTTTACCTCAAGATCGAGCAAGGCAAGATTTGGATCGAAGAAGATTTGACAAAACAGGGCATCGCCAATGAATTATTGGATGCTGGTGTCCCACCCGAAGACATCGTGTTGGGATTCCAACATCCGAGCAAGCGCTCATTAACCGAATTTGCCGCTGCATAACTTTATTCCCCCTCTTTCCCCTTAGCAAGAACCCAAAAACTTTCTGTCTATCCACCTAAAATGAGATCTTAGGCGGAAACTTTCTGCCTAAGACATAGTTAGCTGTTGTAGCCCACTCTTTGGTCGTATCTTGCGGAGAAGATTTGCGGCGAGATGCTTTGGAGAGGCGAATCAATGCGATACTCGAAAAATGTCTAAAAAAATAATGTGGTATGGCATCACTTCCCTCTAGTCCCAAGATTTATCACATTACCCATATAGACAATCTGCCCAACATTGCAGCCAGTATTGGGCTAGTTTCGGATTCATACCGCATTGCAAGTGGACTTTCCTGTTGGTTGGTTGGAATGTCTACCATTAAGCAGCGCCGACTTGATGAGATAAAGGTTTCATGCCATTCAGGGACAACGGTTGGACAGTTTGTGCCTTTCTATTTCTGCCCACGTTCTATCATGCTCTACATTCTGCACATGGGAAATCATCCAGATGTGAGCTACAAAGGTGGTCAGCAACCTATTGTCCACCTTCAAGCCGACTTTAATACAGTAATCCACTGGGCAAATTCAAACACAGTACGTTGGGCTTTCAGTAATGGTAATGCAGGTGCTCGCTTAACTACCTTTTATAATCATCCCGCTAAACTCAGTGAGATTGACTGGTTCGCCATTGCGTCTACAGATTTTCGTGATGCCAAGGTCAAAGAAGGTAAGCAAGCAGAATTTTTGATGTTTGATGTCTTTCCATGGACACTGGTCGAGAAAATTGGGACAATCGATAGTACGATGGCAACAAAAGTTAAGACAGCTTTGGCAAGCGTTGGGCATCAACCCGTTGTAGTTATAGAGCCTAGCTGGTATTTCTGATTGGAGACGCAGAACCTATGATTGAGCTAACTCAAGGTGATATCCTCAAAGTCGATGCTGAAGCATTGGTTAACACCGTGAATTGTGTTGGAGTCATGGGGCGTGGTATCGCACTGCAATTTCGGAAAGCCTTTCCAGAAAACTTCAAAGCTTATGAAGCTGCTTGTAAGACTCGCCAAGTGCAACCTGGCAAGATGTTTATATATGACCTCAATCGCTTGTATACCCCTCGCTTCATCATCAACTTTCCCACTAAGCGTCATTGGAAAGACAAAAGCCGCATCGAAGACATTAAATCGGGACTTGCAGACCTGATAGGCGTTGTACAGCAGCAGCAGATTCGTTCGGTTGCAATTCCTCCGTTGGGTTGTGGATTAGGTGGGTTGAACTGGGAAGACGTGCGACCATTAATTATCGAAGCTTTCCAATCCGCACCAGAGGTAACCGTTCTTCTGTTTGAGCCTGTCGGAGCACCCCAAGCTGCTGCAATGGTCAGAGATAACAAAGTGCCGAATATGACTGTTGGACGTGCGGCTTTGCTAGGACTAATGCGTCGCTACTTAGTAGCCGTTATGGACCCTACTGTGACTCTTCTGGAAGTGCATAAGCTAATGTACTTTATGCAAGAAGCTGGTGAACCTCTGCGTCTGAATTATCAAAAGGCTCCTTATGGACCTTATGCTGAAAATCTACGCCATGTCCTCAGTCATATTGAAGGACATTTCATCAGTGGCTATGGCGATGCTGAAGATCGACCAGATAAACCATTAGAATTGAAGCCTGACGCCTCTGAGCAAGCCGAAACATTTCTAACAGAGCATGAGGTAACTCAGCAAAGGTTTGCCCGTGTTGCGGATCTCATCAAAGGATTTGAGACGACTTTTGGCATGGAGCTGCTATCTACTGTTCATTGGGTTGCCACTCGCGAAGAAGCTACAACAGCAGGAGAGGCTATCACTCGAATCCATGCTTGGAATACACGAAAATGTATGTTTGAATCCCGTCATATCCTTTTAGCGTGGGAGCGCTTGCATGAGGCAGGATGGTTAGCTTGCTTCTAAATGGTTGAGTCATAAACAACATCTAACAAACGTGTTGTATCGGACAGTATTCAGGATACAAAGGCTACTTGCTGCCGCTGAACACAACCGTTGGGAGTAGTAACAGCAAAGTTTCGGTTTAAACTTAAAAACTTATGGAGCTAAGCGGATTCGAACCGCTGACCCTCTCAATGCCATTGAGATGCGCTACCAACTGCGCTATAGCCCCAGATTTATCGCTTACC
>JARCMB010000135.1 GCA_030248825.1 Pseudanabaenaceae cyanobacterium MP8IB2.15
CAGCTAGTACGATCACAGTTTTGCCATCATTACCAAAACCATCCATTTCGGTCAGCAACTGGTTGAGTGTTTGTTCGCGCTCATCATTACCACCAAACATCCCACCACTGGCGCGGGACTTCCCGATCGCATCCAGCTCATCGATAAATACAATACAAGGGGCTT
The DNA here is from genome assembly GCA_030248825.1 of Pseudanabaenaceae cyanobacterium MP8IB2.15. Classification (GTDB taxonomy): domain Bacteria; phylum Cyanobacteriota; class Cyanobacteriia; order Pseudanabaenales; family Pseudanabaenaceae; genus JARCMB01. The sequence goes on from JARCMB010000135.1 coordinate 166, forward strand.
GCTTCTTAGCCTGATCGAACAGGTCACGCACTCGCGAAGAGCCAACGCCGACAAATAATTCGACAAACTCCGAACCAGAAATGCTGAAGAAAGGGACACCTGCTTCACCCGCAACAGCCTTTGCCATCAAGGTTTTACCTGTACCAGGGGGACCAACTAACAATACGCCTTTAGGAATCTTGGCTCCAATTTTGGTATAACGTTCGGGAGTCTTGAGAAACTGGACGATTTCTTCAAGTTCGGCTTTAGCTTCGTCAACCCCTGCGACATCGCGAAACAGGACTTTAGGTGAATCACCCTCGACGTATACTTTGGCTTTGCTCTTGCCGATTTGCAAGCCGCCAGGCATACCACCACCAGAGTTGCGGCTAAAGAATTGGAAGATACCGACAAAAATCAGGGGCGGAATTACCCAACTCAGTAGCGTCCCAAACCAGCCATTTTTCGCCACAGGCGTAGCGGCAAACTCAACCCCGTTTTGCTCTAGCAGTTCGGGTAACTTCAAATCAAAAATCGGTGTGGTGGCAAACACTTCACCTGGCTTGTCAGGGCTGGGAGTGCGGAGTTGATAGTTGATCTGATCTTGAGCGATCGAGACCCGTGCCACTTCATGCTCTTCGATTTGATGGATAAACAAGCTGTAAGGTACACGCGGAATTTGGGGTCCAAACAGATTTGGTAAAAACAAGTTAATCACCAGCAAGACGCTGCCAATCAATAACAAGATGTTGCCAATCCGCCGTGACTGAGGCATTTTCGGTTGTTCTTTAATCGCCATTATTTTAGGGGTTTTTGTAAACTTTTGTAAACTGTACTAATTATCAATTTTAACCAGCCATATGTCGATCGGCTATGTTTAGTAATTACCGTACTCGATCGAAGGTCAGTGTTAAATTTCTTTCTACCTTCAGCTTAGAACTCTCTTCGCAAATAACCTACAAATTGAACGAAGTTGAAACAATCTTTGATTCCCATATCAGATCGTAGAATACGATCCTGAGATCCCCGACTTTTAAAAAATTCGGGGATCTCAAGCTGTAAGCCAAGAACTTGGATTAACTACGAATCTGGACTGGCATAATCAGATACGTCATCTTTAACGCCCCGATCGGCGTGAGAATCGCAGGACTAGTCGCATTATTCAGTTGGATTTGGATTTCGTTACTGGATAGAGCTTTTAGCCCATCAACCAGATATTTGACATTAAAGGCAATATCTAAATCCTTACCAGAAATTTGGGCAGGAATGGATTCTTGACCAGTCGCCACATCAGGAGCTTCGACCGAGATCGTAATCTCTTGATTGGTGGCATCGATCGAAAGCTTGACGATATTATTCTTTTGATCGGCTAGAACTGCAATTCTTTCTAAAGCTGAGATAAACAGTTTCCGCTCTAAGGTAATTTGGCGCTCAAATTGAGTTGGGATTAGTTGACGATAATTGGGATAACTTCCATCCAATAAGCGAGATGTCAGAGTTTGATTCGCCGAGACAAAGATCATTTGGGATTGATCGAATTTGACTGCGATTGCACCTTCAGTCTGATGAGCCAGCATTCGTTCTAACTCTCGTAAGGCGCGAGATGGAATTGTCACCTCTAAACTGGGAGCTTGCTTTGAGCTTGAGGCTGGCAGATCTTCATCCAAGAACTTAGTTTGGACAACCGAAAGTCGATGCCCATCCGTAGCAGCAAATTCTAAATGATCGGCATCAGCCGTGACATGAACACCTGTCAGGACTCTTTTTGTTTCATCAGTTGAAGTCGCAAACAAAGATGCACTTAATCCGAGCAGCAGGGATTCTACAGGCAAATAGGTTGTCTTGCCATCTCGATCGATTTGCGGCAGTTCGGGAAACTCTTGCACAGACATCCCATGCACTTGATAGCGACCAGAACCACAGATCACAGATGCGACAACTTCACCTTCAGCAATGCTCAAAGTCACATCCTCATCAGGCAGCCGAGAGACAATATCCCCCAATAGCCTTGCTGGTAGAGTAAAAGAACCAGACTCCTCAACTTGGGCAGGAAAACTCACCAAAATGCCCAAATTAAGGTCAAAAGCCGTCAAGCTCAAGGTTTGAGTCTTCTCATCCGCCGCCAGCAGGATGTTTGCTAAAACGGGGTGGGAAGGGCGTGAAGCCACAGCACGACTGCAAAGAGACAAGTTGGAAGCAAGTTGATTTTGGGAACAAACGAGTCGCATAGGATCTGAACTGGTCTAGTGAGTTTGATGAATTGAGAGTTTTGAAATCGATCGAGAAACAATCTAGAAATATTTGAAAAAATTTAGACTTGAAAAAACTTTGGTTTGTAGGGGTTCATACTAACACCCCAAGTTCGAGCTGACCAGAAGGCTAAAAATAAACTTTTTTGTGTCGCCCTCTTAATTTCTATAATATTTTATAAAAACTCTTGATAGTAGTAGTAGGGGCTGTGGAAAATGTGGAAAACTCAAGGAAACTTAGATAAAACAAGGCTTCTCAGGTTTTCAGCCTGTGGAAAACCCTGTGGATAAACTGGCTAGTTTTCCACAGGGTATAAATACCTATTAAAAGTTTTCCACAGTAGGGTGGGTTTTTTCCACAGAAAGTAGCAGTTTTTCCACAAAAAATCTAGGGTTTTCCACAGGTTTTCCACAGGTAAAATTAGCCTTTTGGGCAAAGTTAACAAAAATTTACATAGAAATAAGTGAAGGTGCTTTTACGATCGTTTGTGGTTATATGTAGCCTTGTCGATCTGTAGATTCAAGCTCAGATGCTCTCTACAGTTGGGGTTAACGTTAATAAAGCTACCGTAGTTTCTGTGGGTGATGGCGACACGAGATCGAGATGGGATCGGTTGTGAGAAGTAAGCTTTCAAAGGGGATTATGAAAAATAATAGGTTGGAGAGAAGTAATTTTGGCGCATAAGAAAAAGTTGTCTTTTGAACAGCAAGTTGCCCGACTAGAAGAGATTGTGACAATTTTAGATCGAGGTACAGCACCGATCGAAGAACTGCTGCGACTCTATCAAGAAGGAATGTCATTGTCGCAACAATGTCGGACTTATTTAACTGAAGCCGAACAAAAAGTGGTGCTGATCGATCGACAGAATGTTTCACTGGATGATAAATTATCAAACTCCGATCGTGAATTAGATACAGATCGGTCTGATGATTTTGAAGATGATCGTCTGCCCAATTCCACCCTCTTTAGTTTGGATGACGATGATTTTTAGCTCTGGTTTTATGATTGGATTCGATAATTCACAGGATGTCTGATGAAACGAGATCGAATCAGGTGGTAAAGATTGATAGCAGGATGCGCGACTTCCTTAGCCCCTAGATCCCCAATTCTGGGGACTTTAATTTTCAGAACCCCCAGAATTGCGATGCACTGAGCTTGTCGAATTGGGGGCAGGGGGCTGGGTAGATTCTTTAAAGGATAATCTCCTTACATCTTTTCGATCGTCTTGATGCCTAGCAAATTTAAGCCTAACTTTAAAGTTTTAGCAGTGAGATCGCAGAGCATCAAGCGAGATGTCCGTTCTGGCTCTGGAGCTTGAAGCACGGGACAGAGATCGTAGAACTGATTAAACTTCTGGCTTAGCTCAAATAGATACTGACAGAGACGGTTGGGAAGTAGATCCTCGCCGATCGAATCAATCACTTCCGCTAGTTGGATCAGATGTTTTGCTAACACTATTTCTGGTTCAGTCGTGAGATGGATTGCTTGACTAGGAGATATTCGATCGAAGTCGATGTCACCTTTTCGACTGATGCCGCGAATTCTCACATAAGCATAGAGTAGATATGGAGCCGTATTTCCTTGCAGAGCCAGCATCTTATCGTAGCTAAACACATAGTTGCTGGTGCGATTTTGCGCTAAATCGGCATACTTGACCGCTCCCAATCCCACCGCTTCGGCGACTTCCTGCTTAAATTCCTCCGACCGATCGGGATTGCGAATTTCTAAATCGGCTCTCACTCTGTCGATCGATTCATCTAACAAACTTTTGAGCGTCACGGTGTCGCCCGATCGAGTCTTCAGTTTTTTGCCATCCTCGCCCTGCACCAGCCCAAATGGCACATGGGTGACGCGCACCCGATCGGTCAACCATCCTGCTCGTCGTGCCACCTGAAAAAACTGGGTAAAGTGAGATGACTGCCCCATATCGGTGACGTAGATGATTCTCTGCGCTCGATCTTTGGTAATTCGATATCTCAAAGCCGCTAAATCAGTCGTAGCATAGTTATAGCCACCATCCGATTTTTGGATAATTAGTGGTAATCGTTCTCCTTCTTTATTCGAGAATCCTTCGAGGAATACGCATAAAGCCCCCTGACTCTCTTCTAAAAGACCGAGCGAGCGCAAATCTTCTACGATATCTTGCAGACCAGAATTATAGAAAGATTCACCACGTTCTTGAATTTGGATATCCAAAGTATCGTAGATTTTCTGGAATTCTCGACGAGACTGATCGCAGAGTAACTGCCATGCCAGCTTTGCCTGTGGCTCTCCCGATTGCAGATCTACTACTGCGGCGCGAGATCGCTCCTTAAAGTCTTCATCTCGATCGAATCTCAATTTAGCAGCCCGATATAGTTCCACCAGATCGCCTAACACCAGAGCATCCGACTTTACCAATGCTTCGGGATACACTTCCTTGAGATAGGTGATTAACATGCCAAACTGTGTGCCCCAGTCGCCGACATGGTTGAGCCGCAGGACATCATGCCCCTGAAATTCTAAAATGCTGGCGATACAATCACCGATGATCGTCGATCGCAAGTGACCGACATGCATTTCCTTCGCAATGTTAGGACTGGAGAAATCAACAATCACCCGTTCTGGATGCTTAGTCGGCAAAATCCCCAAGCGCGGATCGGTTTGGATTTCGGTGAGTCGAGCTTCTAGATATGCCAACTTGAGTTTGACATTGATGAATCCCGGCCCATCAATCGTGGGTCGATCGCAGAGGTCGTCGATCTGTAAATGCTCGATGATTCGATCGGCAATTTGACGTGGTTGCTGTTTGAGTTGCTTCGTTAAACCAAGCGCAGCATTACAC
>JARCMB010000505.1 GCA_030248825.1 Pseudanabaenaceae cyanobacterium MP8IB2.15
GATCCTTGACTAACTCAAAATCCTTTGATAGCAATGCATAAGCCTCACCACTATCGATCTGTTTTTGAATAGAAGCGATCGCAATACCTAATTTCTCAGCGATCGCAAACTGGACATTGCGATCGCTAATATCCGCAAGTTGTGTAAAGAATGCTTCTCGAAGCGCCCAATTTACCTTTTCAAAAACTTTTTCTGATTTAGGAATAATTCCCTTGATTTCCAATAGTTGAATCGCATTCAGGAATAAATGACAGGCTGTCGATGAAGTGGGAGTGTCTGTCACCCAAACATCAGGATGGACGGTAATGTGAGGAAATTTTTGGGCAATTAGTTAGTCATCGTTTGTTGTAACTCTTCAGGTGGGGTGGATGGAGAGTTTGGAGACTCTTCATCCAGAGCCTGTTTATGACTGATGCGATCGCCATAGTACATGAGCGGAATCACAAATAGGGTGAGGAAAGAGGAAGTTAACATTCCTCCTAACAAAGCCCAAGCCAGTCCTGACCATACGGGATCACTGAGAATGGAGAGAGTTCCTAACATTGTAGTCACACTGGTGAGTATGATCGGGCGAAAACGCACGGCTCCTGCTTCGATAATTGATTGTTTGAGTTCACCACCCATCTTGAGTTTGTCGCCAATAAACTCAATCAGCACGATCGCATTTCTGACCACAATCCCTGCAAGGGCAATCACGCCGATCATCGCGGTAGCACTGAAGTAAACTCCATTGACAGCAAAGACAAGTAGGATTCCAATTAGGGCGAGAGGAATCGTGCCGAGGATAATCAATGGCACTTTGAAGCTACGGAACTGCCCGACAAGGACCAAGTAAATCAGGATCACCGCCACCAGCATAGCGAGACCGAGATCGCGAAATACATCTAGGGTGAGTTTCCATTCGCCATCCCATTGGATGTAGTAACCTTTGGGGAGGGGATGCTGGAAGAAGTAAATAATCTGCTCGATCACCGCATACACGGAAGAGCGATCGCCCATTTCACCCATGACATAGGTGACAGGTCGTTGATCCTTATGCAAAATCGGCTCATCAACAGTGCTAGGGATGAAAGTGACTAATTCGCTGAGGGGAACTAGCGAACCCTTGGCGGTTGGTAGTTGAATGCGACTGAGATCGTCAATGCTCTGACGATTGGCATTGGCAAAGCGGACTTGAAGTCCCACGGGAGCGAGTTCGCCTGCGATTTTGAGGGTCGAGACTTGAGAACCTGCGATCGCCATATTCATCGTTTGGGCGATATCTTGGGTAGTCAGTCCTACGCGATTAACTTTTTCGCGATCTACGACTAAGCGCATTTGCGGAATTTGATTTTTAACAGAATCGTCGATATCAACAACTTGAGATGTTTCGGCAAATACTTGTCGAACTTGCTTAGTAATCTGGCGCAGAGTTGCATAATCTTTGCCATAGATTTCTGCTAGTAAGGTGGAGCGCACGGGAGGTCCTGGAGGATCTTCCACGAGTTTGACGATCGCATTATATTTCTGAGCAATTTCCGTGAGTTTAGGACGTAAGTTTAAGACAATTCCTTCTGATTGGATGGAACGCGCATCTTTATTGGTGAGATGAACCCGAATATCAGCATAATGCTCGCCGAAGCGATCGGTTGCTCCCCGCAACATACCATTGAAGTCAATGGGTGCGCCCATGCCCACATAGGTCTCAAAATTAGTGATTTCAGAGGTTTGGCGCAATACCGATTCCAAGTCTTGAACGATGCGATCGGTTTCCACTAGTTTTGTTCCCAATGGACTATCCAATTGGACTAAAAAGGTATCCTTATTAGCTTTGGGTAACAGTCTAAACTTGACAGCTTGGGTGATCGGCAGCAAAAAGGAAGCTAACATCAACCCTGTAATGAAGAACAAAACAAAGCGGCGACGAGTTGCCGAATTCAGTAAAGGGTTCATCAGCTTTTGATAGAAATGATAGATGCGAGTACTCTCGATCGCGGTCGGCTGATGTTCTGACTGATGCTCGGCATCTAAAGATTTTGGCTTGATTTTGATCAGACGCAGGGCAAGAAATGGGGTGATCGTCAGTGCAAGGCTGGTGCTGACCATCATCGCCACTGGCACATTGAAGGGAATAGGCTGCATATAAGGTCCCATCATGCCCGTAACAAAAGCCATTGGCACGAAGGCAAGGATCACCGTGATTGTGGAAAGAATGATGGGTGTTCCCAATTCATTCACCGCCATCACCGCCGCTTGGGTTTTCTGCCGCCAATTCATATTGGGGGTTTCTTCAAAATAACGATGAATGTTTTCAGTAACAGCGATCGCATCATCTACGAGGGTTCCCAAAGCCAAAATCAGCGCAAATAGGGTAATACGATTGATGCTTTGTCCTGCAACCCAACCGATGGCTAAGGTTCCTGCTAAGGTCAAGGGAATCACAAAAGCCACAATGGAGGACTCGCGCCAACCTAAGAAAATCACTAGTAAGGCGACAACCGTAAAAATAGCGATTCCTAAACTTTGATAGAGATCGCCCACGGCGCGATCGGCGGTTTGACCATCATTACGGGTAACGGCGATGGTAATACCCGATGGCAATTCAGGCTTTAGTTCTTCAATGCGTTGGAAAATCTGTTGGGCAACGGTGACGGCATTGGTTCCCTTTTGCTTAGCAAGACCAATAGTAATCGCGGGTTGGGCGGTAAATTCGCCTGTGGGTTTGGCTTTGGTGTCAGGATAGGGAATACTCACATCCCAATCTTGACGATAGTTTAGGCGCGACAGGGTAATGCGATCGCTAAAGTCATCCACTACCGTTGCCACATCCCGCAGATAAATTGGGGAAGTGGAACCTTGTCCAAAACCGACAATCACTTCACCGACATCATTGACAGACTGAAAGAGATTGCCACCATCGATAAATAATCGCGTCTTGCCAATGGCAATATCACCCGCAGGCAAACGCACATTTTCCCCTTGGAGACGTTGGGCGATTTGGAGCGGTGATAATTTATAGCTGGCGAGTTTATCAGGATCAAGATCTACGCGAATGGCGCGGGGTTGACCGCCTGCGATCGATAGATTAGCGGTATTAGGGATACTACGAAGATCTTCCAATAGGCGTTCACCAATGCGGCGCAGTTGATTGTCGCTGTAGTCCTTGCCCGTAATTGTCAGGGTCACAATCGGCACATCGTCAATAATGACAGGTTTTACGAGATAGCTTGCTCCCTTAGGCAGTAGATCCTGATAGCTATATAAATGGTTTTGCAATTTAAAGAGCGAGTCTTCCCAATTCTGCCCCACTGAAAATTGTACGGTTACCTTGGCTCCAGAATCTTGAGAAGCGGAATAAATATGCTCAACGCCAGAAAGTTCTCTCAGTTTCGATTCAATCGGTGTGGTCAGAGTTTTTTCGACAACGATGGCTGATGCACCTGGGTAAGCCAGATAGACTTCAGCCGCAGGAACAATGATCTGTGGATTCTCTTCTTTGGGAGTAAGAATGACTGCGCCTAGACCAAAAATCACGAGTACCGCAATTATCAAAATTGTCAGTTGCGAGTTGATAAAGTAGGCGGTAATGCGCCCGATCAAGCTGTAATTTTGCGAGTTCTTATTGTCAGACATGGTGGTAATCGGGAGATGGGAAAGATATGAGAATGTTAATTAACCTGAACTGCCGTTCCATTTTTGAGATCTGTGGGTGGTTGTAATACGATGCGATCGCCATCAGCTAATCCTGAAAATACTTCGATCGCATCACCCGTGACTCGTCCTGTGGTAATCGGCTGGAAATTGGTCTGACCCGCAACTACCTTAAAAACTCCCGTGACCCCAAACTGCTTGACTAGGGCAGTCTGCGAAATCATCAATGCTTGGCGATCGCCCACTTTTGCCACCGTGGAGTTAGTTGCCACCGTGGGATTAGTTAACTTTAGCCTGCCAAACATTCCTGAAATCAGCCCCGCAGTTCCATTCAAAGTCACCTTGACCATAAAATTGCGCGTGGTGGGATCGGCGGCAGGAATGATATGACTGACCGTACCTGACACTTCGCGATTGAGAGCATCTATATACACCGAGACCTTCTGCCCCTGACGGATTTGCGCGATCATTGCTTCGGGAACTTGCGTACTAAATCTCAGGCGATCGCTACTTTCGAGAGTCACGAGCGACTGTCCCGGTCCCGCTAACGCTCCAACTTCTGTATGCTTACGGGTGACAATGGCATCAAAGGGCGCTGTGATCGTTCCATAATTAAGGCTTGCTGATACTTGGACAACTTGAGCCTGAGCCTGACTGACTTGAGCCTGCGCTTCTTTCATCATTGCCTGAGACTGGCTAATCCCCGCTTTGATTTGTTCAAAACGGGCTTGGAGCATTTGGACTCTTGTATTTGCCTGATCGAGCAATTGCTGACTGACAGCACCTTCAGACTGCAAAATCTTCATGCGTCTTTGTCCAAGCTGAGCCTCAGCAAGTTCAGCTTCTACTTCCACTAACTGTCCCAGAGATTGCTGTAATCTTGCGTCACTATTTTGATAATTGGATTGCGCCATAGTCACCCCTGCAAGGGCTTGATTACTTTGCGCCCGAATATCCGCCACATCAATTTCGACAAGAGAATCTCCCGCCTTGACGCGATCGCCTTCCTGTACTGTCAATTGGGTGATTTGCCCCATGACCCGACTGGTGAGGGTGACATTTTCAAGGGGTTCTATACTGCCTGTGAAGACGCGCAGGATATCTACGCCCTGTTTACGGGCGATTTCTGTGGTTACGCGCAATGGCGTGGAAGTGCTTGCCACCGACAAAACTGGTGCAGGTTGGGCGTTTTTTTCCGACTGACTCCAGATCATGCCACCCGTAACCAGAATTAGCCCTGAGGCAACTCCAATGATGAGAAATTTATTTCCCAGTAATGAGGATCTCAAGCCTCGCCTTTTGTTCTGGATTCCATTTTGGCTTTTATCAGTGGTCATCATATTCATTTCTCCATTTTCCTGTAATACCGAGTTCAAAAATGACAAAGTCATTTTTTATATATGTACTAAGGCTTAACCCCACGATGTACTTCGTATTCAGCACTTTGCCAAGCTAATAAACCACCTTTGAGGCTATAAACTTTGCTGAAACCCTGAGTAACCAGCCATTGGACCGCCATATCGCTACGATGTCCTGATAGACAAGTAATTGCGATCGCCCGATCTTTGGGAATCTCTTTGAGAATGCGATCGCGACTATATCTTTGCGCTCCCGCAATATGTCCGATGAAATATTCAAACCATCCGCGCACATCAACGACTAATAATTGATTCTGACGTGACTTCAATTGAGAAGGCGAGAGGGAAGAAGATTGCATAGGTTGTGATTTGGCTTGTTTATTAGTTGATTTAGCTTTCATGTTGTTCTCTTGTTTAAACTCTAGTCATTACCGAAAAGGATTTGATAAAAGGAGTTGCCATCCGAGGATCTTTAATCATGGCAATGTAATCGCCCATGTGGAATTGCAAATTACGAGTTATGTACGCCATGCTCAAGCCCATCATGTCCAAACCTTTAGTTTTCCACTTTTGCCAATGTTCGCGATCGGCGCGTAAATCCCAGTTTAAAGTCTGCCCCTCATAAGCTCCTGCGGCAACTACCCTTCCTTCCTGAACGATGAGAACGCCCAATGGATGAGGATCGTTGGTGAAGCCATAAGCGATCGCCGAATTAAAATGAATCTTAGCAAGAGCATCGGCTAGCTCGGATTCTGCATTCCATTGTTCGCCGAAAGCTTGCATCCATGTGGGTGAAAATAAATCTGTCATCTTTTACTCCAAAATAATTTTAGTAATTAGCCACAGTTTGCCATTCCGCGACTAGTGAAGGCGGAACCGATAGTCTAATCGCTTCTCCTTTGACAGTTGGCAAAGAAAGCTGCAAGGGAATCTCTGCTTGCAACTCCGATAACAAAGGCTGAAGATCGTACTGCCCAATGTTAGGCTGAGATCCCTCTTTGAAAATGTTGCTAGAGGTATCAGTCGCGGTGAGGGTTTTACCCAAAGAGTTGGTTAAGGTCAAAGATTGAGCATGATCGATCGCCACCATATTTGGGAAGCCAACTAATCGCAACTCAAAACTGCTATTGCCATCAGGACGGATACGTTTAAAAGCAACGGTTTGCCAAGTGTTGCCATGTTGATCTTGCAGCGATTGTCGAGACTGATAAACCATTTGATTTGGTGATTCTTCCAGTTGCCGAATTGCTGCTGACGCACTAGGAGCATCAAGAATTCCTAATCCTATCAACGCAAAAATTGCGATCGCACCAACCAACAATAACCACGAGAAGAATTTCCGAATTTGACATGACATAACGTTAGTTCCTAATTTTCTTTTATAAATGATTTATAAATGGATTGAATCTTTACGACCAAAATTGCAAAATGTCATTAACTCCTTATCAATAACGCGGTAATATCGCCAAACACTATCTCGCCGACAGGCGACAACTCCCGCATCCTTCATCAATCGCAAATGTTTAGATACATTGCCTTGATGCAGTCCTGTGCGATCGCAAATATCCTGCACATTGCGCTCTTGGTTGCAAATTGCCATCAAGATTTGCAGTCGGGTAGGATCTGCCAAGGCTCGAAAGCGATTTGCCAGAGTTTCCAATTCGCTAGGATTGAGAGTAATCTCCATATCTGCTTCTACCATTTAAAATTAGGGTGCTGCTGATTCCCATTTTTAGACCTTTGTTGGCAACGCTTCGACTAGACGTTCCGCAACCACTTCAATCGGTTCCACTAATGGCAGCCCGATCGCCCGAAAACCCCAATGCTCAAGCCAAGGAATCGTCCAACCGAGGCGCATTTTCATCAGGAAATATTTCTCAAATCCTGCCTTCATCCAAGGCACCCAAATACCGTGATAAATTAAAGCGCGGTGGCGATGCCCTGATGCGTCAGGCAAAAGCGGATCGGCGAGAAATAGCGCTCCCGTATTGCCAAAATCCGCAAAACAAACTGCCTGTAAAGTTGGCTTGATCTGCTTCCCAGAAAGAACTCCCAACTCCAAAGCAATGTTATGGGCAACGGCTAACGCCATTTCTTCTGACATCAGCCCCACCTTTGGTGCGCCCGTGGGAATTGGCGTTTGCTCGACAGCCTTGAGTTGAGTAACAACACCAACGGCATAAATCGACTCAAACTTTGGATGGCGGTAAGTCGGCAGCACAGGAATAAATCCCTTAGCATCCGTCAATCCCTCCACTTCACGAAGAAATTTGGGACCCCGAAAAGGTGGCAAGACCATCGTAAATTTAGAGGGAATCACGCGCCCATCTTCTAAATGCACAGCCTCAGGTTCAAAACGGGCGATCGCTGTATTTTCCATCAGTTCGATTTCTCGATCTGCCATAAACTTACGCATCAGCCAGCGAGAGCTTGCCATACCGCCAATTCCTAGGTGTCCTGCGTATGGTTCTGCGGTAATGAAGGTAATAGGAACTTGCGCTCGCAACCCTCTTTTCTTCAACTGATCATGGATCAAGAATGCAAACTCATAGGCGGGTCCAAAACAACTCGCGCCTGGTGATGCACCCACCACGATTGGTCCTAGATTGACCAAGAATTTTTGCCATGCTTCACCAGCCAATAGCGCATGGTGCGGATTACAAATCGATTGGGTATAGCCGACTTCAGGACCTAATCCCTTCAAAGCATCCATAGCAAGTTCGGGACCTGTGGCAATCACGGCATAGTCATAGTCAAGAATGCGATCGCCTTGATCTTGTGAACCGATCTCGCTGATTGTAATTTGTTGCGATCGCGGATCGATGGCTGTAACCGCAGCATGAATAAACTCAATGCCATGTTTAGTGACTGTTTTCGCTAAATCTAACTGGATGCTTTCAAGGGATTTCAATCCCAAGGCAACCCAAGGTAACGAAGGCACAAAGGTAAAATTTGGTTGATTGGAAATAAGCGTGACCTGATGTTCACGGGGCAGAACATGCCTCAACTCATAGGCGGATGGCAGTCCTCCCAATCCAGCACCAATTACAACAACACGAGCCATAATCTCGACTCCTAATAATTAAGTTTTAAATGTTAAATCTTGAATGTTAAATCTTGAATATCGATACTTTTACTCTCTCACTCCCAGTTTTTGTAGTACCACAATCAAAGGACACCATTTGGTAAAGGCTGATTGCAGCAAGTTCAAACCTACAAAAGCAGTTAAGAATAACCAGTTTGCATTAATAAGGGATAGAGACAAGCTAAGCAACACTATACTGCCTGCAACCAGACTTACCCACTGCGCTTGATTCCAAGACCGCCTAAGAATATTCATTGGTTTTAGCCTTGTTAATTACTTTATATAATTATTATACTACTATACAGTAATATAATTACTAATTCAAAATATTATAAAGTGTTTATATTTAAGAAATCAAAAAATAGCGTGCAGCGAGTTGTATTTAGCTCAATTTTTGGGGTCGCCATACTAGAGTCAAACTAATTCCACAAAAAAGGAGTAACACTTAGCGGTACTCCCTTTTTTAGACTTTAGGAAAACTTACATCACTTTTAAGCGTAGCTTTTTGTTTTTCCTTTAATTTTTCTTGTACCTGCTTTAATAGATGTAGACTGCCGTAAACCTTCTAGTTGTTTTAACTGTTGCGACTGTTCTTGCAATCGAATAGAGAGGCGATCGCCCACTAATTCACATAAATCGAAAATAAATGGCTCCACAATCTCGTAATACACGCTTACTCCTTGAGGAGTTCTAGATACAATCCCCGACTGAGCTAAAATTTTCAGGTGCTTTGAGACATTGGCTTGTCCCAACCCTGTTTGTTCCATAATTTCAGTAACATTCTTCGAGCCTGACTTCAGGGAACATAACACTTGCAGTCGGCTGAGTTCAGATAACACCTTAAAGTAATCAGCAACTTGAGTAAGGGCAGCAGGATTGAAAGTCATATTATGAGATAAGGAATTTGAATTTATACTTTGCCTTCATTATACATACTTATGCCCCATTTAGTTCATATTGCCATATAGTCATATAGCTAGTTCTTGAAAGAGAAAAAGTATAAGAATCTCAGCTTTCACTTCAAAGAAAAACAATCAAAATCTAAAAAAATACAAGAAATCAACTTTTTCAACAATATGTGAATGTTGGCATAGCCAGAAAATCTTTAGATCGGCTAAGTTTCTTCTTTTCTAGTTTTAAGAGTTTACCAAAAAGTAAATGATCCCATTACTTAAGAAAATTGCTGCTATAAGAGTGGGCGATCCCAGTGATTTCTAAGGTAAATAAAGGATCGATTATTTTCTGACTGTCTCTTAGCGCATCGGGGTGTAGTCTTTGCCTTTGATGCCCTCAATACCCAAAAAAAACTTGCGAGCAGATTATCACCTCA
>JARCMB010000136.1 GCA_030248825.1 Pseudanabaenaceae cyanobacterium MP8IB2.15
GTATCAACAGCGCGTGCATGACAAGGGATTGGAACGGCGAGATTTTTTGGAACGATTGAAAGAGCGGGCGGCAGATTGCGAAGAAAGATTTAACCTCGCTCAAACCAAACTGCAACAACTAACCGCGAGTGGTGCGCCTTGTCCTCTTTGCGATCGACCGCTCGATCGAGCGCATTGGCAATTAGTGCATGGTAAGCACGAGAGCGAATGTCAGGATCTACAAGCCGAGATCTGGGTAATTAAAGAACAGCAAGCCGCTTCCGATTGCGAAATTCAGGTATTGCGCGAGGAATATCGCCAACTCGTCACAGATTTGAGACCGTTAACGCAGCTTTTAGAACAAAAAGGCAACCTCCAAGCCCAACTCACTGCCAATGCTAATACCTCAGAGAAGCTTCAACAATTACAGCAAGATATCGCCGATCTGAGCGATCGATTAACCAGCCAAAATTATGCTAACGAAGCTCAGGAGGAGTTAAAACCGATCGATCGAAGTCTGGTTCAACTCAACTACGATGATAAAAATCATGCACTCGCTCGGAGTGAAGTCGAAAGATGGCGATGGTCAGAAATCAAGCGATCGGAACTGAAGCAAGCCCGCCAAAAATCTGACCAGTTCACGGCGAAAACTCCAGAGATTCAGACGCAAATGCAGCATCTCACTGAGACGTTAGCCGCAAATCAGATCGATCCAGAATTGCAGCAACGTTTAGAACAAGTCGATCGATCGATCGGGCAAATTGGCTACGATCCTGCCTTCCATCAGCAACTTCGCACCCACAAAGAGCAATCCCAACCCGCTCTATTTCGCTATCAAGAACTCCAACTCGCTAAGCAGCAACATCCTACCGCGCAACAACAATGCCAGCAAACCCAGCAACTAGCGATCGATCGAACTGAAGAAATCCATGCGATCACCAGCGAAATTGTCCAACTTCAACAACATCTCAACCAAATCCCCGATCCTAGTGGCGAGATCTCACAAATTCAAGATAGCTTAAAAGTAGTTCGATCGAGGCTTGATGATTTAATTGGACAAATCGGCAAATTAACCCAAGTGCAACAACAGCTAACAGGATTAATCGCCCAAGCAAAAGCAGCGAGTGAGAAGATCGCGCAGTTAAAACATCGTCAACACATCCATCAGGAATTACAACAAGCCTTTGGCAAGAACGGCATCCAAGCCTTAATGATTGAAACTGTGCTGCCTCAAGTCGAAATCGAAGCCAATCGGATTTTGGCGCAACTGAGTGATAGTCAGTTGAATGTGCGCTTCATCACCCAGAAAGCAGGAAAGAAGGCGGATAAGGTGATCGATACCCTAGAAATTTCGATCGCCGATAATCGTGGCACGCGACCCTATGAGACCTATTCGGGCGGGGAAGCATTTCGGATTAATTTCGCGGTGCGGCTGGCTCTATCTCACATCTTGGCGCAAAGACTGGGTGGCACATTGCAAACTCTGATCATCGATGAAGGATTCGGCACTCAGGATCAAGAAGGATGCGATCGATTAGTGGCGGCAATTAATTCGATCGCGGATGACTTCGCTTGTATTTTGGTGATTACCCATATGCCGCAGTTAAAAGAAGCGTTTAACGTCTATCTCGAAGTCACGAAGACCGATACAGGTTCACAAGTAAGTCTGGTAATTTAATTTTGAAGTGCTTCCGAGCAATCGGCATCGGGCTATTGGCAAAGAGAGTGGCAAGACCAGCTACACTGACATCAATTGAGCAGAGAAGATGATCGCATTAGTTATTGGCGGCACAAGATCGGGTAAAAGCGAATGGGCGGAAATGTTGGCGGCTCGATCGAATAAGTCGGTGATCTATATCGCCACAGGCACAAGTAATGCTGATGATCCAGAATGGCAAGCCAGAATCCAACAACATCGCGATCGACGTTCAGATCGCTGGCAAACCTTAGAAGTGTCGATCGATTTGGCTCAAGCTCTCAAATCCGCTCCACCAGATACTTATTTGCTAGTAGATTCGATCGGCACTTGGTTGGCTAACTTAATCGAACAAGATCTAGAAACTTGGCAGCAAACCGTACAGGAATTTTTCGCTGCGATCAAAGCTTGTCAAGTCGATGTCACATTTGTTGCCGAAGAAGTTGGAAGTGGCGTTATTCCTGCTTATGCACTAGGAAGGTTATTTCGCGATCGACTAGGCAGTTTAAATCGTCAATTGGGTTCGATCGCCGATGTGGTCTATCTGGTCACAGGCGGACATGCCTTAAATTTGAGTATTCTAGGAGAAAAGTTAAACTAGGATAGTCGATCGGATTCAGTTTAAGAGAACAAAAAATATGCCTCCGACTACTGCGATCGAAAAAGTCACACTCTACGACTTAGAGCAGACTTTTAGCTTACAGGAAACTCACGATCCTACATTCTTTTGGGAGTGTCAGGAAAATCTACCACCTCTAACTGCCGCCGAACAGCAAAGATTAGAACGGGTACAGGCTGCTTATACCAACCTAGAAAGACGTTCTGTACTAGAAAACACAGTCAAGCTTGCCGTGATTGCACCTCTATTAGACCTAGCAGGATTTTTCTTGCCGCCGTTCTATGTCGATACCGAAAAAGAAGTCCAGATTTCGATCGACGATCGAGGGATACAGTTACGTGGTCGAATCGATATCCTAGTTCTCAAACAGCAGATTTGGGTGTTGGTAATTGAGTCAAAACGAGCTGAGCTTTCACTCAAAGTCGGCATCCCTCAAGCCCTATCCTATATGTTGGCAGCACCGTCGATCGAACAGCAATATCCCAGACAGTCGCTCTATGGATTGGTGACAAATGGGAGTAGTTTTATGTTTTTGAAGTTACTACGACAACCTCAAACTCTATATGCGAGATCGAGGGAGTTTCTGCTCAATCAAGATGATGGATTAGGAAAAACTTTGCAAATCATGAAACGACTAGGGGAAATTGTCGGAGCAGGTTAAAATTTTAGCTATGAAGGAAATTAGTAATCAATCAAAGCAATCAAATTCTGAGGCGATCGCGTCATCACCTGAGCCAGAGTTCACACCAATCAAAAATCTGATCGGCTCGGCAATATCTGCCGCATTCTCGACCCTTGCCTATCTTTTTACCCAGATGGTAGCGGTGAAACTTGCCACTACTCCACTCGTTAATACAAGCAACCTCGCAGCAAAGCTAGGTGTTTTGGTACGCACGATCCTGCTGGCACTTGGCGCAGGTGTAACGATGATTTTTGGCATTATTGCGCTCGGACTCGTCCTCCTGACAGGTCAGCAGATCATCCAAGCAATCACCAAGGAAATCGCCAAGAAAAATTCATTAGAATTAGACAAAAAATAAAGCGAGAGACGATTCGATCGTCTCTCGCTTTGGGAGATAGGCTGAGGGCAATAAAACTAATTGCCGCCTTGACTAAAAGTGAGATTGCGATTAGTGGTGACGTTAATCGACATCTTGGGTTCAATTACGGTAGCTTGAGGTGCAGTGGTATTCCCCACAATCACACCAGCCGCCGCCCCACCCAAAATCTTCTCGGTAGAAATGACTCGATCGCCAAGTACTCCCGACAAAATCGCCGCACCAGCCGCCCCGATCGCCGCATCAGTGAGAATGGAACCAGTATTAGTTTCGCGCGGATCTTTCGTATCATTTATTAGAGCTGATTCCGCCCCCATACTAACCGTAGCCCCACGACTAGACAAAGTTCTCGCCACAAACTTAGAGCCGCCACTGACAGGGATAAACTCACCATTAATAATTGCGCCAACAGGAATTACCACAGTGCCATTATTAGCAATTACGTCCTGCTCGACCCGCAACTTTGCCGCTTTGGTTTCGCCATTATTGAGGACTAGGGTTTGATTATCGGCCAGTCTCGTCATAATATTTTGACCAGCAGGCAGATTAATTGTGGTTCTAAATACCTGAGCAACGGGCTGTTGATATACAGGATTTCGGGATATGGGGGTTCTTTTAAAAACAGTAGTTCTAACAGGCAACTGATTGCCATTAATTCTGACTTCAGAGGCATAGCCAGGATTTGCCAAGATGGAGGTAGAGGCAATGCTGGAAGCCAAAGCCAGAATGGAGATGTGATGGAGTTTCATATTCGACCTCATACTAGAGATGTTTCCGTAGGCTAGGACTGTGAGGGGAGACCATAAGTTCCTCAACTTGAGGTTCTCCCCTAGTTACTAGACGCAAACACCTATGCTGCCACAGGAACTTTGACCCGATCGAGTAAGGCTTGCAGCGAATCACCCTCGATCACTTCCGACTCTAAGAGTTTTTCGGCGATTGTTTCGAGCAACTCCTTGTTAGCACGCAAGATTGTCAATGCACTTTCGTGCCCAGATTCGACAATGCCTCGGATTTCCTTGTCAATCAATTCGGCGGTGACAGGACTAACGCCACGACTGCTAGAACCTCCACCTAGAAAATCAGTGCGGCTTTGTTGATATGCCAATGGGCCTAGCACAGTACTCATAC
>JARCMB010000137.1 GCA_030248825.1 Pseudanabaenaceae cyanobacterium MP8IB2.15
AATCGCGCCCCGTACCCACAATTCTGGTCACTATTCGATCGAAGCGTGTCAGACATCGCAATTCGAGCAACTATTGCGGGTAGTGACGGGGATGCCTCTAGGCGATCCAACGATGCACGTTCCCACCGCGATTATGATCAATTTGTTGGGCTATGAAACAGCGACGACAGATTATGCCGACAAGCGTAAATATATTACACAGCTCGATCGAACTTATCTGCACTGGTATGGCAAAAACGAGGTCAAACCTGGACGCAAACTCGGACATGTGACGGTTTTGGCGGATGATTACGAACAAGCCAGCATCATCGCGCAACAGGTAGAAACAATTTGGTATCAGCTTTGAACTATTCTAATTTTGGAGAATTTTTATGAGTACATCCATACTACGTCAAAAAATTGTCGATCAATTGGATACTTTGTCAGTAGAAGAATTGATTTTTATTGATAAATTACTCGTCGATTTGAAGACTTGTGTTCAATCAAAACAATCACCAAAACTATCTCAAGAACTTCTCAAGCCCGAAGACAATTTAGCCCTCTGGGGTGATTTTGTTGGTAGTGCCGAGCCAGACTTGGCAGAAAATTCAGAACAAATTATCCAAAATTTATTCACTCAGAAATATGCTGAACCTCAATGATTATTGCTGATACTGGATTTTTTGTAGCCTTAGGGAATCAGAGTGAATCTCCATGAAAATCTATCTCGATACGAGCTTGCCCTCGAAGCTCTTGCCATTCAAGCCATTCAGCTATCAATTGAAGAGGGTAATGTCGCGCTTATCGTCTCTGATGCCCTTGCCTATGAGATTTCCCGCAATCCTTATCCTGAGTGTAAGGCAGCCGCTCAAAGCATCTTAAAACTCGCTAGTGCTTATCAGCCGCTCACCAGCGAAATCCTCAGTCGTGGACAACAGCTAGAAAGTAGCAGCAAAATTGGCAAACTCGACGCACTTCATGTTGCCTGTGCCGAAACTCAGCAGGTTGACTTCTTTATCACCTGTGACGATCGACCGATCAAACGCTACAAAGGTACAATGCAGTTGTGCAATCCCATCGAATTTATTTTGCTAACAACACGAATGGAAGAAAGCGAATGAAAATTAATTTCCCAAAACTCCCACAAACCGTAGACTTGCAGCAAGAAGCCATTGAAGTCTTAACGCAACACATGGGCATTGCCAAAACCGCCATCTTTATGAGCGATACCTTCTGGAAACCCACCGACTACCTAGAAATCGAAGATCGACTCTTTGGTGATGAAACAGTTGAGAGTATTTACGAAAAAGTAATCGAATGGAAGGAGCAAAATCGTCAACCGTAATACAATACCAAAGCTACCCAGAGTTGGATACCATCGATCGAGGAAAAAGGAAAAGGGTAAAAGGGAAAAAGGGGATTTTTGCGTTGGTTTCGTTGATGTTAATTTAGGAGTTAGGATTAGGCTAAAAATAATATGTATCACGTCACAGTAGATTATGCCAAAGCAAACCTTGACGAACTCTGCGATTAAGGCAATGCGTTAAGATCAAAACAACAGTAGAAAAACATATGACAGCCAAAGAAAAACTAATCCACGAAATTGAGCAAGCACCTGAAGATTTTGCCACTCAGTTACTTAATTTCTTGCACCTTCTTCAATCTCAATTGCCAACTCCTTCTATAGCTATAGAAACAGCAGAAAATCCATTTAAAGATATTGATGGATTTATAGTAATTAAAGAACAAATTTCTCTACCAGATATTGACTGGGTATCTCTTGCAAGAGAAGAGCGAATCAACGCACTAATGTAATGATGAAAGTCTTATTTGACACTAATACCCTCGTTGCCGCTATGATTGAAACACACCCAAATCATGCCGTCAGTCTTCCTTGGATACAACAAGTCAGAAGCCAAAAAATTAATGGTTATATCTCAACCCATTCCATTGCAGAACTATATGCTGTGATGACTCGTCTACCTTTGCCTAAACCCCTCAGTCCTCAGCAAGCTCGCAACTCAATTGTAAATAACATTGAAGATTTTCATCTCTTGGATTTAGAGAGTAGCGACTATCTAGATGTTCTACAAAATGTGGCGAAACTGAACATAACAGGCGGTGGAATTTATGATGCAATTATTGCTCAGGCAGCTTTGAAAGCCAATGTAGATGTTCTCTTGACGCTCAATCCCAAACATTTTACAAGGTTGGGAGAGCATATTGCCCAAATCATAATAGATCCTTCTTTATGAGCGATACCTTCTGGAAACCCACCGACTACCTAGAAATCAAAGATCGACTCTTTGGTGATGAAACAGTTGAGAGTATTTACGAAAAAGTCATCGAATGGAAGGAGCAAAATCGTCAACCGTAATACAATACCAAAGCTACCCAGAGTTGGATACCATCGATCGAGGAAAAAGGAAAAGGGTAAAAGGAAAAAAAGGGATTTTTGGGTTGGTTTCGTTGATGTTATCTTAACGTGAGTTCGGGATAAGGTTTTGCCCTAAAAGCACAGCTAACCAAGAACTCAAGTTCTTGGCTTAAAGCTAAAGTCAGTTAAAACTGACTGAGAAACCTCTCAAAATTGCATTTAACCCGTTGAAGCGGGTTTGAGCTTTCAGCCCGCAATTTATTGCAGGGCTTCTACTTGCCAGTTAGCACCCTTTGCTTTTCGCCCATCACCAGAAACTTTAACTATGGAGTATCAGCGCGAATGTTATATTAGAAATTACGATCAGGCTAAAAACTAAGGGATTCTTGGGTTCACGGAAGCTGCAACCAACGTCGAAGTTGCGATCCAAGAATGGATAGAAACTGCACAAATGTTCGATCGACCCATTCCCAATCCAAAAGGAAGACTGATCTACGCATAATACAGAAAGACCTCGCCGATCGAAAGCAACTTTAAATCCAAAAAAGTCTATGCAAATCAACCTGACGAATTATGGTGAATTTGATAACGCAAAAATAGTTCGTCTTGGTGGCGATAAATCGATCGAAATTTGAGTTGGCGTAAATTTTCTGCACCCAAACCATAACCATCGCCAGTAATTACAGTTGAGTTTTTCACCCCCCCAACCAGACGCGGTGACAGACTCAGAAACAACTCGTCACCAAAGCCTTGAGAGATCAAAGAGTAATTCAGCGAGGGGCCACCTTCTACAAGTAAGCGTTTGATTCCTAGCTGGTTGAACATAATTTCCAGCATTTGCCCTAGATCGACCCCAGAGGATGAAGTACAGAGGCGGTAGACTTGGGCTTTCTGTGCTAAGGCAGCTTCAACTGCTTGGGATGCTGATTCCCCCAAAAAAACTATGCGTAAATCTCGACCTGCTAGCCAAAACCGATGATCTAGGGGCAGATCGCCGCTTGTACTGACAACTATGCCCAATGGCTGAGGCGTTTGGAAGTCAGCTAATCTTTCTTCAACTAATTCTGGTGGAGTTGTGGGGATAAACGGATCGACGCGCAGTGTGCCGCCACCAACCACCACAGCATCAACTTGCGATCGAAGTCTGGTCATCAGGTGGCGATCGGGTTCAGAACCTAGTCCCATGAGTCCGCCTGCACTGGTGGTTGCCTTGCCATCGACACTCGACACCATGTTAAACAACATATATGGTCGCAAAAAACTTCGATCGACTTGCTGGACATGAATCCCAGTCAGAGGCAAAGCCAGCTCGGCATTAGTGTAAATACGAGCAAAATCAGAATAAAGACAATCAAACATACCGAAAGTCTATACTAGATGACGTTATCAAAGTTATATAAACTCACCGATTGTGACAACTACACCTGTTCAAACTAACGTGCTCAAATATCCGATCGCGGGAGCCAGACGACTGAGTAATTTCGCCTTTGCCATTATTGTGTCGATCGGGGCGATCGGATTTCTGCTTGCAGGACTATCCAGCCTTTTCAAGATCAACCTACTTCCTGTCGCCAACCCGCTCGAATTAGAATTTGTGCCACAGGGCTTAGCTCTAACTTTTTATGGTGTGGCTGGGACATTGCTAGATATCTACCTGTGGGCATCGATCGTCCTAGACATCGGTGGTGGTTTCAATGAATTTAGCTTAGAGACCGAAAAAGTTCGGATCTTCCGTTGGGGTTACCCTGGTAAAAATCGTCTGATCGATTTCGAGTACCCACTTACCGATGTCCAGTCAGTCCGCGTCGAGATCCGTAACGGACTTAACCCCAAGCGAGCACTGTATCTCAAACTTAAGGGTAGAGGCGAAATTCCGCTCACCGAAGTCGGACAACCGATCGCTCTATCTACGCTCGAAGACAGAGCTGCCGAGATTGCAAAATTCTTGTCTGTCCCGCTCGAAGGATTGTAGAAATTATCTCCCTAGAATTTGTCTAACTTAACAAAACTTGGTTTATGAAAAATATGTGGCGAACTTTAATTAGTTGTTTCGCGGTTGTTTGTTTGGTGGTTTTAACTGGCTGTAACGATGCGGGGCTATCATCCACTAGCTCTACTAGCACATCGATCGCAACTCCTG
>JARCMB010000138.1 GCA_030248825.1 Pseudanabaenaceae cyanobacterium MP8IB2.15
AGATCGTCAGCGACTTCACCTTCAAGGGCATCGGCATATTCACGCACGCTATCCATTAACGGACGGATCGTCTTCGCACAATACTGCAAATGATCTTCGACGGTAGCAAAATCGTGGTTGCCCATCGCCACGGTTAACTTGCTCACGGCATCCGCCATAGATTTAGTCAAACCTGCTACTTTTTCAGCGATCTCCTTTTCTAGATCGATCCCAATTTCCTTCAGCCCCGCAATCGTATTGGCAAGCTCAGATAGATATCTGGTGGCAGCAGGGTAAATCAGAGTTTTGGCAATGCTGACTACGAGTTTGGCTTCCACTTCGATCGAAAGAATGTACTGCTCGGCATAGGTTTCAAATCGGCTAGCAAGCTCAACTGGCGAAATAACACCCATTCTATCGAACAGTTCTTCGATGTATGGAGCTTTCAACACAGGCAGAGCATCTGCTGCTGTACGTAAGTTAGCAAGCCCACGTTCTGCTGCCAATTTATGCCATTCTTCCGAGTAGCCATTGCCGTTAAATACAACCGCGCCGTGATCGTCCATCACAGATTTGAGCACAATATGGATCGCGGCATTGAGTTCGGTGCCTTTTGCCAGTTCAGTTTCTAGCTCATCACCAATCCAGTCCAAGGAATCTGCCAGAATCGTATTCATTGCCACCAACGGGCCAGCCACAGACTGCCCAGAGCCGACAGCCCTAAATTCAAACCGATTTCCTGTAAAAGCGAATGGTGATGTGCGGTTTCGATCGCCTGGATCTTTGGGCAATCTCGGCAATGTGTCTACACCGATATTCATCAAGCCTTTGCTGGTCGAACTCTTAACATCGCCTTTGCTAATTTGCTCGAACACATCTTCTAATTGCGAACCCAAATAGACAGAGATAATCGCGGGTGGAGCCTCGTTAGCACCTAGCCTGTGATCGTTACTAGCAGTAGCAACAACCGCACGCAACAAGGGCCCGTACTTATGCACACCGCGAATTACGGCTCCGCAGAATACGAGAAATTGGGCATTTGAGTGGGGCGTATCGCCTGGATCGAGTAAGTTACCCTGAGTGGCATTACCTACCGACCAGTTGACGTGTTTGCCAGAACCATTGATGCCTTTGAATGGTTTTTCATGAAACAAACAGAAGAAGCCGTGTTTTTTCGCAGTGTTACGAAATAAAGTCATTAGCACCTGCTGGTGGTCAGTTGCGACGTTGGCAGCCTCAAAAAATGGCGCGATCTCAAACTGACCTGGGGCAACTTCGTTGTGTCTGGTTTTGGCAGGAATTCCCAGCTTGTACAAACGCTCTTCGACATCCTGCATGAAGACCTGAACCCGTTCTGGAATTGCGCCAAAGTAATGATCGTCAAACTGTTGACCCTTAGCAGGAGGTTTGCCAAATAGGGTTCTGCCTGCCAATAGCAAGTCTGGACGGCTATTCGCGAAGTTGGCATCGACTAAAAAGTATTCTTGTTCGGCACCGCAGCTAGAGTTGACGGGTGCAATATCAGTATTCCCTAAAAGCTTTAGCACTCTAGTTGCAGCTTTGTTCATTGCGGCATTGGAACGCAATAAGGGGGTTTTTTTGTCGAGGGCTTCGCCTGTCCACGATACAAACACCGTGGGAATGCATAATGTCGCGCCATTGTCTGTTTCCATGATGTAGGCGGGACTGGTGACATCCCAAGCGGTGTATCCTCTGGCTTCAAAGGTTGAACGAATGCCACCATTGGGGAAAGACGATCCGTCAGGTTCGCCTTGAACCAGAACTTTACCAGCAAATTCCGTAATCACTGAGCCATCGCTTTGCACCGAGACAAAACCATCATGCTTTTCGGCAGTGGCATTGGTGAGCGGGTAAAATACGTGGGCGTAATACAGTGCGCCTTTAGAAACAGCCCAGTCTTTCATTGCTAATGCGACAATATCGGCGATCGAACTATCTAGTGATTCGCCTGTTTGAATCGTCTTTTTTAAGGATCTGAACACACTCTTCGGCAAGCAAGCTTGCATCTT
Source organism: Pseudanabaenaceae cyanobacterium MP8IB2.15 (assembly GCA_030248825.1). Taxonomy (GTDB): domain Bacteria; phylum Cyanobacteriota; class Cyanobacteriia; order Pseudanabaenales; family Pseudanabaenaceae; genus JARCMB01. Next base: position 2,010 of record JARCMB010000138.1, read on the forward strand.
ACTTAGAGTAAAGACATCGGTTGCCCACAATTCTTCTAAACGTTTAGGGGCTTTTGGTGGTAGTGGTTCTCGATTGGTGATTTGATAAATTGCTTGAACACGTGCTTCGTTGCCACTCATAATTTATTCCTTTTGGTGATTAGACAAAACATACCAATGTAGCTTTTTAGTAAGCTTACTTTTTCTGTAAATCGGCAATCGTATGAATATATACAATGCTGTTGTCAATCTTCAGGATCGTTTTGCGGTAAGTGCGGCAGATCCAGGACAGTCGATCGAAGTTTCTCCAGACCAGTCGGTGAGGGTTTGGGGATCGCGGTAGTGGCGGGGCGTATTTAGGAGCAATCGCCAGGCTTCGCCGACATCTAACAAGTTATATCGATCGCCATAATGCTCTTTTAGTAAGGCCTGCACCATTGGATAGTAATTGGAGTTTAAATTGGGGAAAATATGATGCTCGGTATGATAGGAAAAGTTGAGGTGGATCAGGTCAAAAAACTTCGGCACACGCAAGGAAACACTGTTGAGCAGAGGATCGTTGATCTCAGTCATCGGGCTGACTAAATGGTTGGTGTAGATATAGAACATCACGCCGCTAAAGCCTAGCCAAATTGGCAGAAAGTAGCCTAGCAGTAGTTTGACAGGATGAAAATCTAGGTAGAACAAAATACTGACATGAATAGCGATGATCGCGAATAATTCAAGGGCAATCGTCACGCGCTCTTTGGAGCTAACTTTGAATGCCGCAGGTGTGTAGGTGGTTTCGGCATTGTTAAACAAAAGTACGGAGGTGAGATTCCGAAAGGTATGCACTCCCCAAGCATTTGCCATCCCAATTACAAACCAAATTGGCTGTACTTCGATCGATGGCACAAACAGATTTTGAATCCATTTCCCCCAGTTTTTTGGTTGTTGCTCTAAGTAGTTGCGATCTGGATCGTCGATCGAGTTGGTTTTGTTGTGATGCTCTCGATTGTGAACAGCTTGCCAAAAGGTTGGTGGCATCCAGAGCATGGTTAAACCAAGTAAACTCACAACCTGTCTGAGCAGACGATTTTCGATCAGGTTACTATGCATGATGTCATGGATGCTGAATAGCAAAACCACAATGCTGTTACCCATAATCAGGGCAAGGGGCAAATAAAGCCAGAGATAGTACCAGTGCCATCGATCGAGATCATCGGCGATCGCCCAACCTAAACACAAAATCGCCAGATTAATTAGAACTAACACCAGTCTGTCTGGATTTGGCAGAAAGGCCTCTGGAGGCAGCAACGGGCGCAATTTTTTGGCATACGTTGCCTGAGCGATCGCAAAAGTACGATCAGTGTCATGTAGCATAGATATTTGGTTTGTTTGGGCTTTTAGATCGGTGGATTAATTGGTCAAGAGGTTCTGCAAGCAAAAGGTCTTGCCGATCAAGCATCCTGCAAAATTAGCGGATTTGTCAATCTAACTTCCCATTACCAATCACCCATTACCAATCACCCATTACCAATCACCCATTACCCTTTTACCCAGCATCCTGCAAAATTGGCAGATTTGTCAATCTAACTGCTCTTATCCAATTTTTCAAGGTTTAAGATTTTAAGTATGACGAGTCGATCGATTTTGCAACGGTCGTTAGACTATTGATAAATGCCGCATATCCGATTGGGCAAGAAGATTTAATCATAGCTAGATCGATCTCAAAAGCCAGCTTCCATCTTATTTTAAGCGGGCGCTGATTACTTCTATCTTCAGCGAGATATGTTGATTTGGTAATCACATCTTCCAAAATGTTTTTTGTGATCTCGACGTTTTCTAAATCTGTAATTTGCTCAATCTCATCGCCCAAAACCTTTGAGAGTATCTCAAAATCAGCCAGTAACCAAGTCTCGAAATTTCTAATTGCTAAACCGCCAACACTTCGATCGATAACTGGGAGTTCATTCTCATCTAAATGATTAGCTCGAATTGTCTCCAAAGCCCGTTCCAAAGCCTGCTGTCTCTGAATTTGGACATCATCAGCATCAACCACGATCGCGATTAGATCTACTTCTTCAGGCTTCCATGCGATGATCACCTGTGCAAGATACTTTGGCTCTAAAATCGAATGCCCACCTCGCAACTTATAAGAGCCACGCTCTTTTAAAGTAGGATGTCTCTGCACAAACTCACAATCAGACAGTTCAATGCTATTTAGCTCCCTTCTAATCAGAGTATGGAGTGCGCCCTCTTTCTCTCTGTCAATAACTTTGCCCCCATCTTCTGGCTTGACATAGGGAATACTTACTCCTAGTTCTGTTTCTCCCTCCGCAATCAGCCCAATCTTGATCGGACGACTCATGTGGGATTGCCTCCGAATATATTCGTAAACCAAAGCTCACCTAGCGAACCATCGTAAGCTTCTAAGGCCTTTTGAAAACGCACAGAATCTATCGGTAAGGCATGGACTTGAGTTTTACCTTCATCATCCAACTCAACGGCACGGACTTGATGCGGTTCCACATAATTTAGCAGCACAGGTGAATGGGTGGTAATCAATACCTGAACTGGCTTACCAGTAATCCCTTCAGTAGAGACAGTTTTTAATAGCTCCATCATTTTGCTCAATAGCCAAGGGTGAACACCATTCTCAATCTCTTCAAAACAAATGATACTTGGGGTGTTTTCTTGGTAAAGTGCCGTCAAGAAAGCCAAAATCCTCAGTGTGCCGTCAGATATATCCGATGCAGGAATGTGATGTTCTGAATATTTATCAATTAATTCTAGCGAGAAGGTTTGATTATCTCCGCGTGGAAGGGAGATTTTATTTATGTTTGGAACAAGCTGTCTTAAACGATTCTCTAACTCATCGAAACCTTCACGATTGGAGAGCAAAATATCAACTAAAGCATAGGCAATCCCCTGCCCTGTCCTTTCTATGCTTTTTGATGGAGTGTTATTAGATAAATTAATTGGAGCAAAATCGTAAACACTAACCTTTCTTAGAGCATGACCCACTGGAGAGTCTGAGTAGTTCCAATTAGTAAGAAATTGTCTTAAATTAATTGTATCTAATCCATCTCTGCTGTCAGAGATAGTCATAGTTCGCTTGTGATAGTTCAGGTTAACTGATAGTTCTGAGACAGTATTAGTTGCTATGTCAGAAGAGGGAGTAACGATTTCAAACACAAGATAGTCTAGAGTTCCATGCCAAAATTTAGACTCAATATTTTGATTATTGCTCAGAGACTGTAAAGATGAAGTGAAGAAAGGTAATATCTCCTGACTGTTTGTATTAGCTATAAGAGCTTGCAGGAAATTTGATAATACTGCCAACGCCTCGCAAATGTTGGATTTTCCTGAACCATTTGGCCCAATAAAAACAGTTAATGGCTCTAGGTCAAC
>JARCMB010000139.1 GCA_030248825.1 Pseudanabaenaceae cyanobacterium MP8IB2.15
GTCACCGAAGGCGAAATCAATCGAGCTTTGATTGCTAGGCGTGTATCGAAGGGAATAGAGAGAATGGAACAACATGTGATCATCTGTGGCTTTGGTCGGATTGGACAAATTCTGGCAAAGCAAATGGCAGATACAGAGCAAACATTTGTGATTATTGATGTCGATCCCGAACTCACCGCCAAAGCTGAGACTATGGGCTATATGATCCGTACTGGCAATGCCACTGATGAATCGGTATTGATATCGGCAGGGATTGAAAAAGCCAAAGTTTTAGCGACAGTGTTATCTGATGATGCGGCAAACGTATTTATCACCCTGACGGCACGGGGTTTAAACTCTAGCATCTCGATCGTGGCACGAGGTGAATATCCATCGACTGAGAAAAAACTCCGCCTAGCAGGTGCCGATCATGTTGTTCTACCCGCCACAATTGGGGCAATGCGAATGGCGCATCTAGTTACTCAACCTGCGGCTACAGAATTTTTAGATAGTTCTAACGATGGCCGTAGCGATCTTAACGAATTGTTGGGGCAACTACATGTCCAACTTGATGAAATGGAAATTGTTCCTGATTCGCCCCTGATTGGCAAAACCATTGGTGATGTTGAAGTGCGAGGCAAAGGTGCATTTATTTTGGTGGCTCTTCGCCGCGTTGATGGTGAAGTCATTACATCGCCTGCTCCGAGCATCTATCTGCGCTCAGGCGACACGATCATTGCGATCGGACATCGGGGTGATATTCCTAAATTCGCGAAGCAATTCGCGCTCAAACGCCAGATTCGCTATCGAGGTGCTTCAACCTAGCCATTAATTTAGGCTGGATCGATCCGAATCAATACCTGTCCATATTCGATCGGCTGGGCATTTTCGATCAGAATCTCCACCACTCGCCCAGATACTTCAGCTTCAATTTCATTCATCAGCTTCATCGCTTCAATAATGCAAATGGCCTGCCCCTTTCGTACTTGATCGCCCTTCTCGACAAAAGCTGGATCGTCAGGCGAGGGCGATCGATAAAACGTACCAACCATCGGTGAGGTGATGTCAACTAGGTTCTTGGCAGCAGAGTCGGCGATCGATGGGATCGCAACATTAACGCCATTGGTAGGTAATGGATTTGGTGATGGGGCAGCGGCTGGAATAACCGATCCTAATGCGACAGGAAGATCGATCGATCCACTAGGCAAGCTAGGCGGTGGAGTTGCCAGCACCATATTTTTATCACTCCTACGAATATTCAAGCGCAAATCGCCCGACTCCAGATTTAGCTCTGTAATGTCAGTTTGGTCGAGCGCGGCGATTATTTCCTTCAGTTGCTCTAGGCTAAAGTCCACTTAAATCTCCTACAACACACATATTTAGAAAGCAAATTTTAAAAACGATATTGCCGATTAACTGAGTCTCACAAAGTTTTTTTAAGACTTGCAACACTCGATCGCTACACAAGCGTATCTCAGAAACAGCATCCAATGCACAGCTAAAAAATAATACAATTGCTGTCTAGGTTAAATTAAGTTATTAAATAAGGATTTAGAAATCGATGACGGCAGTAATTCAATTAGCGCGTGGTACTGACGAAGAAGCCTCAGATGTAAAGCTGACTCGTTCTAAGGACGGTACTACTGGTACAGCTACTTTCATTTTCAAAGAACCGAAATGTATGGGTAGTAGTGGCGGCGAGATTACAGGTATGTTTATGATCGATGAAGAAGGAGAGCTTTCAACTCGGAATGTCAACGGCAAGTTTGTCAACGGCAAGTCGGCTGGAGTTGAGGCAATCTACACAATGGACGGCGCAGATCAATGGGATCGATTTATGCGGTTTATGGATCGCTACGCTGAAGCAAATGGCATGGGCTTTACCAAGAAATAAGTGTCAAGAAATTAAGTCCGAAGAAATAAAAAATCATGAATGCGAATCCCTGTCCCGATCCACCCGAATATCGAGTCAACTGCGCCGTAATTACGGTCAGCGACACCCGTACCGAAGAAACCGATAAAAGCGGCAAATTTATCAAACAGTCTCTGCTGAATGCTGGGCATCAAGTCAGTTCTTACTTGATTGTCAAAGATGAACCCGATCTGATTCGGCAGCACATGCAAGAGTTAGCCCAAGTCGTTGATTTAGAAGCAATTATTCTGAATGGTGGAACAGGGATTGCCCCCAGAGATACGACTTATGATGCGATCTCCTCTCTGCTCGAAAAAACTTTACCTGGCTTTGGCGAAATGTTTCGCTACTTAAGCTGGCAAGAGGTTGGATCGAGAGCGATCGCTTCTCGTGCTGTAGCAGGAATTTATCAAAGAAAGCTAGTTTTTTCTGTGCCTGGTTCTAGTGGTGCAGTCAAGCTAGCGATCGAACAATTGATCCAGCCAGAAATTATCCATCTCGTTAGACAGCTAAAAGGCTTGCACTAATTAGGGCTTGCTAAAAAAAAATGGAATTAGTTCTACTAATCTTATCCATCGATTCTCTCATGACAGTCTCCCTCCGAATGGCAGGTAGAAGTTCTCGAAGGATAGTTGTCCTAGAGTAGAATGACGGCACATAAAATTTCACTTGTGCAAGGGGTTTGCTTGTTTTTCAAGCTTTTTATGATTTCTTGATCTCCTTACCCCACCTTGTTCTGACTGTTTTTGCCATTTTTAGCAAGCCCTACTTACTTACCTGATTTTTTTCAGGGCGGCGGCGGCAGTAGATCGCATCGTTACATCAGGGTCGTTGAGCGCAATAGTTAAGGCAGGAATAGCATCTCTCGCATTTGCACCAATTCTTCCGAGTGCCCTAGCAGTAATAAATCGGATATTGTAATCGTCATCTTTGAGCAAAGCAATCAAATTAGGTAGAGCATTCTTGACATCTCTCCCTAATTCATTCTTGCCTATTTCAAATCCAAGAGCGGCGGTCATACGGACGTTCTTATCGGGATCTTTGAGTGCCGCAATTAGACTGGGCATAGCTTCCTTCGCATCTTTAATGTCTAACAATATACCGATCGCCCAAGCCCGAATTTTAGGATCGGGATTTTTGAGCTTCCCCATCAATCCTGACACAGAATCTTTCCCGATCTTTTGCAACGCTATAGTAGAAGGAATAATGCTGAAATCCTGCTTCTTGATGAATTTTGTCGAAGCATCGATCAAAGCTGGGACGGCTTTGGCTTTGCACTTAACTAGGGCTTCAAATGCTGTCATATCATCTTTCGTCGCAAAACTTGCGATATACTTGGCGATCTGTGAGGTGGAACAGCTATCAGACACCACTTCTTTAATTGGTGGCTTGACTGGTGGCTTGACTGGTGGCTTGACTGGTGGTTTAGTCGGTGTTGGGGCGGGAGTGGTAGACTGTCCACAAAGTTTACCCAAATCAACTATAGTACCGTCAGCTCGGCGCATTGAGCATTGGTCATCTTGAGCCTGAGCTTGGGTTTGGGTAGAGTTAGCGACTACTTCATAAGTTCCCAAGGTTCCCAACATAACAACTAGAGAGACTACGATCGACTTCATGGCTATCTTTTTTATGACTTTCTAGCAATAATAGTCGGAAAGTTTGAGATTAAAGCTTAAAAGTGATAAAACAACCCAAATGGTTGCATTGGCTCGATCGATGCCCAAGTACAAATAGCTGGTCGATCGACAACTTGAGCAGCTTAAATCATGGTGATGTCGTATTTACGCCGCATCAAACTGCGGGGCGAGGTCAGCATGGTAGAGTTTGGCATTCTTCAAGTGGGGTATTTACCGCAAGTTTTGTAATTCATGCCATTCCGATCGATCGATTGGCTGGACTCAGTTCGATCGCAGGGCTAGCAGTTATCTATTCGATCGAAGATTTAGTTCCGACATTACTCGATCGATTGCGCCTAAAATGGCCGAACGATGTCATGCTCAACGGCAAAAAACTGGCAGGGATTTTATGTGAAAGCGTCATCAATAGCTCTACGCATCAAGGCTCAGTTGTAATTGGGATTGGACTAAATCGAACTGCCGAGTTGGACAGCGATTTGCTTCCTCATGCTACGAGTTTAAGTCAGTGGGTTGCAGCACAAGAGATTCCCGCATCACTCCAACTGGTCGAACGATTGCGGCACTATCTTTTAGAAGCATCAGGGTTGCTCTCTGCGACATCATCTCAAGGATTAGCCGCTTTCTTACCCGCAATTCGCCAACGTGATTTTTTAGATGGAAATTCGATCGAAGTGGAAGTAGGTACAGAACATATTTTAGGTGAAGCCGCAGGAATCAGCGATCGAGGCTACTTGATCGTACGTCTAGCCAATGGCGAACTAAAATCGATCATTTCAGGACATATCATATCCCATCAATTTCCCTCCTCCACTTCCTCTAACTCGATTGAATTTGAAGGA
>JARCMB010000140.1 GCA_030248825.1 Pseudanabaenaceae cyanobacterium MP8IB2.15
GCGTCAGACCGTGATGGGCATTAATCGTCAACTAATGGCTGAGATTGCCGAGCGACAGAAATCGGAAGTAGCTCTGCGTGAAGCCGAAGAAAAATATCGCAGTATCTTTGAAAATGCCGCAGAAGGGATCTTTCAAGTCACTCCAGACGGGCAGTACATCAGTGCTAATCCCAAACTAGCATCGATTTATGGTTATAGCTCCCTGTCCGAAATGATTAACGACCTACGGGTGACAGGTCAGCAAATTCATGTCGATCCCATACATACCGAAGAATTTAATCGCATTCTTTTAGCAGAAGATCGGATATCGGGATTTGAGTGTCAGGCTTACTGCCGCGATGGTAAGGTTATTTGGACTTCTGTTAATGCCCGTGTGGTTAGAGATGAGAGTGACAACATTCTCTATTACGAAGGTAATATCCAAGATATCACCAGTCGGAAAGCGGCGGAGGAAGCTCTACAACGCAGTAATTCACTGTTGCAAGCACAGCAACAAGCAGCGATCGATGGCATTCTGGCGGCAGATGAACAGGGTTGCATTGTCAGTTACAACCGTCGGTTCTGTGAGATGTGGAATATACCTGAACAAGTTCTCAATTTCGCCGATCGATCTAGCCAAGAACACAAATTATTGAGTTGGTTACTCGCTAATTCTGAATTGCCTGAAGAATTTGCCAGCATTGTCGAGCGGGCCTATGAGAATCCAAGTGAGTCTCGGCGCGAAGAGCTTTATCTCGAAGATCACCGAGTGTTTGACTGTTTTTCGGGACCAGTGCTTTCACCCAACAATAGCTTCTACGGCATGATCTGGTATTTTCGCGACATCACAGAGCGGATTAAAGCAGAAGTCGCCCTCCAAGCTGAAAAAGAAAAGTCAGAACGTCTCTTACTCAATATGTTGCCTAGTTCGATCGCCGAACGTCTTAAACAAGATATGGGATTGCGTGCTGAACTAAAGATCGATCGATTATCTAAGACATCTGACACTGAACCTTTAAGCGAGGTCTATTCTGATGGCATAATCGCGCCAATTGCCGAAAATTTTGCCTCGGCAACTGTTCTATTTGGCGACATTGTAGACTTTACGACGCTCAGTACTTTAATTTCGCCGACGGAATTGGTGGGATTGTTGAATGGGATTTTTTCTGAATTCGATCGACTGGCAGAGTTGCATGGATTGGAAAAAATTAAAACGATTGGTGATGCCTACATGGTGGTGGGAGGTATTCCTAATCTCCGATCCGATCATGCCGCCGCGATCGCGAATATGGCACTAGATATGCAAGTTGAACTCGCGCGCTTCCGAATCAAAAATCGACCGATCTTTATGCGGATTGGGATTAATACGGGGCCAGTAATTGCGGGTGTAATTGGCACGAAAAAATTTATCTACGACCTTTGGGGCGACACTGTAAACATTGCGAATCGGATGGAATCGACGGGAGTGGCAAAATCGATTCAGGTGACTCAATCGACTTACGAGCAATTAAAAGATCGCTATAATTTGGAGCAAAGAGGTCTGATTCAAGTTAAAGGTAAGGGTGAGATGATGACATATTTACTCAAAGGTCGCAAAGCTGAATCGCATCAGCCGAGCCAATGATCGAAATCGCTGGATCGGTAAAATAAGTCTGGGCGACCCGTTGGATATCGTCGGTAGTGACTTGCGCGATCGAATTAGGGTAATTTCGATCGCGATCGATCCCTAAACCCATAATTTCAAACCAACCGAGCAATTGGGCAATTTGTCCATTGGTTTGCTTGCCAAGTGCGTATTGTCCTAACATCTTGCTTTTCACCATTTGCAGTTCTGATTCAGTTAGTGGTGTATTTGTCAGTCGATCGCATTCTGCCTTCAATCCATCCATTGCCGTCTTAACATTTTGTGGGGCAGTACCAATGTATGTCACAAACCGCGAACCCTCTAGTCGAGCAGGATAGATCGTCGAAACCTCGTAAGCCAGTCCCCGCTTTTCGCGCAGCTCCACAAACAGGCGACTAGAAAGCCCACCACCAAGATAAGAATTAATTAACTTCAGGGCAACATAGTCGGGTGAGCTTAAGGCTGGCGCAGGATAACCGAGCATCACAATCGCTTGCTGATTTGGTTGAATCGTCTTAACAGTTTCAGCTTGAAACGACATCGCTTGGGTGGAAGCAAAGCCTGAATTAGTCACTACTTGCCAATCCCCAAAGGTTTCTTGCACATAGGCGATCGCCTCTTCAGGCGTAATCTTACCTGCAATACTAATCGTCATTCGATCGGGGCGAAACCATGTCTGATGATAGGCAATCAGATCATCGGCATGAATACTGCTAACCGTCTCCGTCCACCCTAAAGAGGGGAACCCATAAGGATGATCGCCATACATCAGAGCTAACAGATGCTGGTAAGCAACACTGAGAGGTCGTTCTCGCTGCGACTTAATCCCTTGCAATGTCAATCGTCGTTCTAGTTCTAGCTGTTCGATCGAAAAAACAGGAGATCGAATAATTTCCGCTGCCAGATTTAAAATATCAACAAAATCTGATTTAACCGTTTTGAGGCTAAGCAAAAAATAATCTGCTGCCGCCTCAGTGCCCAAAGCAGCCCCAGTATATTCAACCCGTTCGGCAATGTCTTGAGAAGAATAATTTATCGTACCTTTGGTGATTAAAGCTGCAACTAAATGAGCAACACCCGCTTGCTGCTTAGTTTCTACCCTACTTCCAGCATTAAAGAAACAGCGCGCCGCCACGATATCAACCGTAGGATTTTCAGTTACCAGTAACACAATCCCATTTTGGAGGACGTTCCTATAAGTTTGGCGTTTTTCTAGTTGCTGCACTTAATGAGTTATTTAATGAATTTTGAGAGGAATTTATACCCCTCCACAACGCCGTCTTACCGCAGTTTTTGACCCGGCATAACCAGGTGGGAGCTGAACATTTAGCTAGCTTAAAGTTTCCAGATACATGTCTGGTTTACTGCCACTAACTTGGAATAGCCCCCTCAAAAACGAGCATAGATCAAGAAACATTATTGGTAGTCACGCGCATCATAGAGAGGCTTTTCTATTATAGGAGATGTTTCTCCAAATCGCTTACTCCTTTTGGGTGAAATAGTTGATCCTAAGCCTGATCCTAAGCCTCAATGATAATGCGAAGGCTGCTATTGTTTTTATTGACTCGACAAGTGGTTGTATCGCCGATCCGCCCACCTGAACGTTCAAACTCAAGATCGATCGCTGACTGCCCAATCCGTAAATTTTGAATTGAGAGGTGATCGATCGACTTTGGTAGGGCAGGATCGATGATGTTAAGTCGATTGGCGGGAGCATTAGGAACTAGATTTACCATCATCGAGATTAATTGGAAGATCGTTCCAGTTGCCCAAGCTTGGGGCGAACAAGCGACAGGATACTGCACTGGTGTGATAAACCCATCATGTTCAAAGCCGCAAAATAGTTCGGGTGGTCGTTGATAGGGCTGCATTAAAGTCATATTAATCAACCCTTGGGCTAAATCTAATGACTGATCGACGAGGTTGATCGATCGTAATCCCAGCGCAATCAGGCTATTATCGTGAGGCCAAACCGAACCGATGTGATAACTCATAGGATTATATGCAGGGGAAAGACTACTCAAAGTCCGAATTCCCCAACCATTGTACATATCAGGGGCTTTGAGCCGTGCTGCCACACTCAGAGCTTTCTCTGGATCGAAAATGCCCAGGTTTAAGCAATGTCCAGGGTTAGAAGTAATACTATCGACGGGTTTGCCATCGCCATCCAGAGCTAGAGCGCAATAATCTAGATCTGGGAGCCAAAAGTCCCGATTGAATCGGGTTTTTAGGTCTTTTGCTTGAGATCGCCACAAATTAGCAAGGTCAGGTAAGTTCTTTCGATCTGCCAGTTGACTCATCCGTACTTTTGCGGCATAGACATAGCCCTGCACTTCCGAAAGCGCGATCGCCCCCTGAGCTAATTTCCCGTGTCGATCGACGATACAATTTTCGGAATCTTTCCAGCCTTGATTGATTAGTCCTTTTTTAGAACGGCGATTATAAGTGAGATAACCACTATCTTTACAGTTGCGATCGATCCATTCCATCGCCGCAATTGCATTTGACCACAGCTTATCGAGTAAGTCTGTATCTGCCGTCCAAGCAAAATATTCAGCGTAAAGCATCAACCATAGTGGCGTGGCATCAACCGTACCATAGTAAGGAGTATGGGGAACTTCGTAGCAGCGTGCCATTTCTCCTAAGCGAATCTCATGTAAAATTTTTCCCGGTTCTTCATCCCGCCAGTCATCATCGACTTTGCCCTGATATTGGGCAAGGAGTGAGAGGGTATTACGCGCGATCGATGGGTCTAAAACTAGAGTTTGGGAAGCAGCAATAATCGAATCCCTACCAAATAAAGTTGAAAACCAAGGCACACCTGCGGAGAGAAACTTATTCCCATCAAAAGTTTGTCTCAATAGGTAAATATCCTGCACAGCTCGATCGATCACCTGATTTAGAGTCTCGTTATCGGTCGAGATTTTAGTGATTTGTGCCGTCCAAACTTTCTCTTCTAACAATTCTTCCGTTTTTGCCTGAGCGAACGTAGTTGGTACACTCACCATCGAAGTAGGGCGATTATTCGTAAATAGATGAATACGGTAGCCTAAAGTCACAGACTCATAGACATCAAGTTCTAGCTGCCAAATCGCCGTATAGCCTACAATTTTATTGGGCTGAAAGTCGCTAAACTGAATGCGAGACTCCATCAACACGCCATCTAATCCCTGATAGGCAAGCACTATTTCTTTTTCTTGGTTTAAACCAGAGATATTCTGTTCTAAGTTTGGGATATCTCTGAGTAAATTCCCTCTTTTGGGTCGCTTAAATCCTCTTACTTCAAACAAATCCAAAAAATCTGCATCTAAACTAAGACTCATGGTAAAACTAATCGGCTTAGTGTTGTAGTTAGTGACTTGGATCTGTTCAAACAAACCACCTTTGATCACAATTTCTCGATGGATGCCAATAGTTTCGGCTTTAATCTCAGACTCATGCTCACCAATTTGGCAATTAGAACACAGTATTGACATCGCAAAGCCCTTACGAGCCGTACTACTAAATGCAATTGGCGATCGACCATCAATTTGCAACTCCAATCGACTGAGAAATCTGGTATCACGACAAAATAAACCCATACTGCTCTCAAGTCCTTCAGAGCTACAGCCCACGTCAGAGATGTTTCCTAGAGTATCGGTAATTAAAAATAGTTCATCATCTTTTAGTGTCAGGGTTGAAATCGATCGATCGTTAATTTTACAAGTCCAAGGAGCGATCGGCATTTCACTGGCAAGAATAAAATCCCTCCCATCAATTTCAATTTTGTTCATTATGATTACTCAAATTCACTACTTACGTTATAGATGATTTGCACTCAGCAGTGACTTTCCCAAATATATAGCCCAAATATGCAAAAAGCTAACCCAGCACTAAAGCCTTGGCATGTCCATTTTGCGAATACTTTTCCGCTAAAATCTTTTGATACACTGCTTCATATCCATCTGCCATCCGCTTCGCACTAAAATTGATTAAGACATGATCGCGACAGACTCTCCGATCTAGTTGAGCTGCCAGATCGATCGACGCGATGCATTCCTCCACATTCTGACAGAGAAATCCAGTTCGACCATGAGCAATAACTTCTGGGGCAGAGCCTAAACTAATCGCAATTACTGGAGTTCCAGTCACCATCGATTCAATCATGACTAATCCAAACGGTTCTTTCCATGTGATGGGAAACAAAGTTGCCACGGCTCCACCCATCAGAATACTCTTTTGCTGATGATTCGCCTCACCGAGAAATTCAATTTGGCTGCCGTCAATGTGGGGCTTAATCTCCTGCTCAAAATAGGTCAAATCAACGGCATCGACTTTTCCTGCCATTTTGAGATGCCATCCTGATTTCTTGGCAATTTCGATCGCTAAATGCGCTCCTTTTTCAGGCGACATCCGACC